>NZ_JBHVFE010000097.1:0-23281 GCF_042801945.1 Kitasatospora sp. NPDC057542 | reverse complement strand
GGGGCGCCCTCCGCGCGGGAGGGCGCCCCTTCGGCATGCTGCCGGGGCAGCGGGGGTGCGCCGGATCAGGCCAGGGCGGCCTTCACGGCGGCGGCCACCCGACCGCCCTCGGCCAGACCGTCGACCTTGGGCTTCACCAGCTTCATGACGGCGCCCATCGCCTGGGGGCCGCTCGCGCCGCTCTCGGCCACGGCGGCCGCCACGATCGCGGCCAGCTCCTCGTCGGAGAGCTGCTTGGGCAGGTAACCCGCCAGCACCTCGCCCTCGGCCAGCTCCCGCGCCGCCTGCTCCGCCCGCCCGGCGGTGCCGAAGGCCTCGGCCGCCTCCCGGCGCTTCTTCGCCTCGCGGCCGATCACCTTCAGCACGTCGGCGTCGGACAGCTCGCGCTTCTGCTTGCCCGCCACCTCCTCGCTGGTGACGGCGGCCAGCGTGAGCCGGATGGTGGACGCGCGCAGTTCGTCCCGGTCCCTGATGGCAGCCGTGAGGTCCTCCTGCAGCTGCTCCTTGAGCGTTGTCATTTCCTCTTCTTATCCTTCGGCTGTGGGTGGGCTCAACCGGGTTTCCCGTGGGCATCCACCGGGGGTTTCCGCAGATGAACGAGTATGCCCCGTCAACCCCCGCCGTCCTCGCCCGACGGCGCGCCGGGCGAGGACGGTCCGGACGGGGAACGGGCGGCGGTCGGGTCCGTGAACAATCGATGATCGGAGCCGGAACCGGGCGACGGGATTCGGCCAAGGTGGCCGATAATTCTCGCACAATCTCGGACGAAATGCCGAAAATTGCTGGAGCCGACACGAAGTTGCCGGTCCGGAACGGGCAGATCGAACGTTGTGACCGCTTCGCTGAAATAGTCCGCGTAGTACACTCGTTCGCGCGTCGCTTGAGCAGCCCGATGGCGGCGATCGCCTCACCGTCGATTCACCGTCGAAGACCGCCCCGAACAGTTGCGACAAACCGTCACCACGTCCCCGATTCATTATTCCACGGCACTGACACACTGCTGCCCAGGCCTCCTGCGGCCCTGACACCTTGCGGCGCGGGCGCCCTGCGACCCATGCCGGCCCGAGCGTTCACGCCTGCGCTCCACCCGGCCGCCCGACCGCCCGACCGGCAGTGATCGTTTTTCGGAGTGATTGGCGCCGCCATAAATCGGCGCATTGAGTTCTGGTTTTTATTCTGCTCACGACAGCAGGAAGCGCGGGGGAATGGACAACAATCAACTTCGCTCGATGTTGGTAACCCAACGAAAGATGATCGGATGGAGCCAGGAGCAGCTAGCCGAACACTCCACGGTCAGCGTCCGAACCATTCGAAATCTGGAAACCGGCGTCATCAAGAATCCGCGGCGCAGTTCCGTGGAGCTCCTGGTGGGCGCGCTGTTCTCCGCGGCGACCGACCGGGACGCCACCCTGCTCTCCCAGGCCGTCCAGTCGGGCGCCCCGGCCGGGCTGCTCCCCGCCCGGCCGGAGCCCGGACCGCCGACCCGCGTCGCCGAGCTCCCGGACAACGCGCGGTGGCGTGGGCTGCGCCCCAAGACGGACATCACCGTCGGCCGCCGGGCCGACCTCCTGCACGTCATGACCGCCCTGCGACCGGGCCGTCCGCTGGTGCTCACCGGGCCGGCCGGGGTCGGCAAGACCCGGCTGGCGCTGGACTCGGCCGCCCACCTGCTGGACCGCTTCCGGGACGGCGTCGTGGTCCTGGAACTCGGCTCGGTCACCCCCGAGGGCGTCGACCCGGCAGCCGCCTCGGCCCAGGCCCAGCGCGCGCTCGACACCCTCTTCCGAGGCTTCGACCGCGACCCGCGGACCAACCCCGAGCTGCAGATGCTGCTGGTCGTCGACAACGCCGAGCACGTCATCGACACGGTGGCCCGGCAGGTCAGGGCCCTGCTGGAACAGCACCCGGCGCTCCACATCGTGATCACCTCGCTGCGGGCGCCCGCCGGGGTCCCCGCCGACCTGTGGGAAGTGTCGCCGCTGTCGGTCGACCGCCCGGACGGCCCCTACGGCTGCCCGCCCGCCGCCGAACTGTTCTGCCGACGGGTGCACTCGGTCGCCCCGACGCTGGACCTCGGCGACCAGATGCCACAGGTGGTCGAACTCTGCCGGCGCCTCGGCGGTCTCGCGCTCGCGATCGAGAACGCCGCCGTCCGGATGCGCTCGGTGCCCCTGCACGTCCTCGTGGACGAGTACCGGGTGCTGCCGATCCTGGGCCAGGAGGAGGTCGGCGGGCTCTCCCACCACCGCTCGCTGCACCGCAGCCTCGCCTGGGCGTACGGACTGCTCGACGAACGGCAGCGCCGGGCGCTCAGACGGCTCTCCCGGTTCCCCGAGGAGTTCTCCATCGACGACGTCCGGCAGCAGCCGGTCGACGGCGGCCGGGAGCCCTCCCGCAATCTCGACGTCCTGGCCGAGCTGGTCGACTTCTCCGTCGTCCAGGTGAAACGCGGCCACCAGTACGCGTACCGGGTCCCCCGGATGATGCGCGAGTACGTCAACGCCATTCCGGCCTGAGGCCGGGCCGAACCGCCGCACCGTCAGCCGTCAGCCGTCGGCCCCTTCCGGCCCCTTCCGGCGGGGACGGCCGCACCGCCGTGCCCGGAGTACCGCTCCGGGCACGGCGCGGAGCGCTCCCGCGATCCGTCTCCCCGCCGCTCTGCCGCCCGGCTCTGCCGCCCGGGGCCGGGGTGAGCCGGGGTGACGCGGGCCTTCGGTCGGCCTCAGGTCGGTGGGGCCGCCGCAGGGTCGGTCCGGGTCCGCTGCCGGGGCGGAGCGCGGCCTCCGAAGACCGTTCCACCGGCCGTCGGCGCGCCCATGCCCTCACGCCCTGTAACCCCTCTTCCCGGTTACACCTATCCTGGTCGCATGACCGACGGAGACGACGGACCCGACGCAGCCGGCCGGAGCACCGCCGGCGGGCAGCCCACCAGCCCGCCCGGGCTGATTCTCACCACCCCCGGCGGCAGCCGCTTCCACTTCGATCCCGGCGCCCTCTGCCTCGAACTGCTCACCACCGGCGGCCCCGGCCCGTACGCCCGGTACGAGGTGCTGCACCGCCCCGCCGACCTCGCCGCCTGGCTCCTGCCGTCCCGGCTGCGGCTGCCCGCCGGCGCCGTACGGATCTCCCCCGCCGGGCTCGCCACCGTCCGCGCCCTGCGCGACGCACTGTGGCGCCTCGCCGCCGCCCGCGCCCACGGCGGCCCGGGCGAGCCCGAGGACTACGCCGTCCTCAACCGGACCGCCGAGCACCCACCGCTGGTCCCCCGGATCGCCCCGGACGGCACCGCGGCCGCCCCGCTGCCCGCCGACGGCGCGCAGCTGGCCTCCACCCTCGCCCGCGACGCCATCGCCCTGCTCACCGGCCCGTACGCGGACCGGATCCGGGAGTGCGGCGCGCACGACTGCCGGCTGATCTTCGTCGACACCTCGCGGCCCGGCCGTCGCCGCTGGTGCTCGATGGAGCGCTGCGGCAACCGCCACAAGGTCCGCGCCCTGCGCGCCCGCCGCGACTGCGAGGAGGCGCCCCCGGCATCCGCCGTCCCCGCCGACTCCGGGGCGTTCACCGGCTGATCGACCGTCTGAGAGCATGGCCTGATGCGACCGCTGTACTCCGTTCCCCTCGGCATCGCCGCCGCCGGCGCCGCCTGTCTCGCCTACTCCGTCGGGTACGAGGTCCGGGCCTTCCGCCTCCGCCGGATCGAGGTCCCCGTCCTCCCGCGCGGCGCCCGCCCGATCCGGGTCCTCCAGGTGTCCGACATCCACATGGTGAGCGGGCAGGGCAAGAAGCAGCGCTGGCTGAAGAGCCTGGCCGGCCTGCGCCCCGACCTGGTGGTCAACACCGGCGACAACCTCTCCGACCCGCTCGGCGTCCCGGCCACCCTCGACGCGCTCGGGCCGCTCATGGAGTTCCCGGGCGTCTACGTCTTCGGCTCCAACGACTACTACGGCCCGGCCCGCAAGAACCCGGCGCGCTACCTCCAGGCCATGCGCAGCGGCGCCCACGGCATGAACAACCCCGACGGCACCGCCCGCCGCGGCATCACCGGCGCCGTCCACAACCCGTGGGAGAAGCTCCGCGACGGCTTCGACGGGGCCGGCTGGCTCGACCTCACCAACACCCGCGGCCGGCTCACCGTGAACGGGCTCGACCTGGAGTTCACCGGCCTCGACGACCCGCACATCCGCCGCGACCGCTACAGCGAGGTCGCCGGCGGCCCCTCCGCCGACGCCGACCTCTCCCTCGCCGTCGTCCACGCGCCCTACCTGCGCGTCCTCGACGCCTTCACCGCCGACCGCTACCCGCTGATCCTGGCCGGCCACACCCACGGCGGCCAGCTCTGCATCCCCTTCTACGGCGCCCTGGTCACCAACTGCGACATCGACACCCGCCGGGTCAAGGGCCTCTCCACCCACACCGCCGGCGGCCACCGCTCCTACCTCCACGTCTCGGCCGGCTGCGGCACCAACCGCTACACCCCCGTCCGCTTCGCCTGCCCCCCCGAGGCCACCCTCCTCACCCTCACCCCGGCCCCCCGCTGACCCCCACCGGACGCCCGCCCGAAACCGGATTTCGTGTCTCGGCGAGCGTCCGGTAGAGTTCTACTCGTCGCGAAGGAGACGGAGCGACAAACCGCAAGACCGGGGTGTGGCGCAGCTTGGTAGCGCGCTTCGTTCGGGACGAAGAGGCCGTGGGTTCAAATCCCGCCACCCCGACCCAGTGCAGAGGCCCTGCCGGAGAAATCCGGCAGGGCCTCTGTCGTTGTGCGTGACCAACCGGGTGACCAAGCCTCAGGCCCCGGGCGAACAGCCGGTCCATCGTCGTCGCACCGGTCCGGATCACCGGCCGCGGGCAAGGCCGAGGCCGGCGAAGACGTCGCGGAACACAGCACCGCCGGCCACCTCGGCCGGTTGCTGCTGCGGCAGCGCCGGCCAGCCGCCGATCGCCGGTCCCGCATCGCCCCGGACTGCCGCGCGAGGGCTGTCAGCCGTTCGCCCTAGCAGCGGAGGTGGTTCATGCCTGCAGCCTCCACCATGGAGTCAACTCGACACCACGGTCCTGTTGCGCACGCAGTCCCGGTGCTGGTCACCGCACTGGACTGTTGAAGGAGCGGCAGGTGAAACCGGTCGGTGCGACAGCGGTGGACTACAAGCGACTGGGGCAACCACCCGGAGGATGATCGTGACCGTCAGTGAGGATGAGCTGCTCGGCGCCGACGATGAGCGGCTGGAAGAACTCTTCCGCGTGAGCACGCCCGGTGACATCCCCAACGGTCCGATGGAGGGCACCGCGATCATCGGCGCGGGCACAGGCGCGACCCGGCTGATCGCCGCGTTGGTGCGTCTGGCCGTGTGGCGGGGAAAGGTCTTCGACCGCGACGGCGGATACCTGAGCAATCGGATGTCCGCACTGGACGTGCTCGCCATCCTCGCCACGGTCGCTCCGGGACCGAGTCGGCTGGACGGCGAGGAGTGCATCGTCATCGACTACTCCGGAACATCCCTCGTCGCCGGCGGCGTGCGCGACGAGATCCGTCAGGTGGGCCCGGGCCTGTATCTGGGCGTGATCTGGCTGTTCGGAGTCAGGATCGGCTGGTTCTCGCTGAGGACACCGCAAGCAGACGGCGGACCAGGCGAGAAGCCGCGCAGCGCGTCCCGATCCACTTAGCCGGCTCGTCCAGCCGCCCCGCGCAGTGGAAGGGCACCGACCGGCCGGCGGCACGGCGCACTGGCGCCCGGATGGCGATCAGTCGAATCCGGTGACGGCCGCGGCCCGGTCGGCCCGGCCGCCCTGACGGAAAGGCCCCCAGCTTATGACCGCCCCTGACATGCGCAACCGTTGGCCGGTGCTCCGGAAGTCTCGCCGCGCACGACGATGGGCCGTGGCGGCCTCGGCCACAACCGTCGCTGCCGCAGCCGCTGCCGCGCTGACCTTGGGCAACTCTCCGCCGGACGCACCTCACGCCGTGTCAGCCTCGTTGGACGGGACAGTCACCGGTGCGGGACAGCCGCTGTCCGGTGCCCAGGTCACGCTCTTCGCCGGATCGCGTGAGGGAAGCAGGGAACTGGGCCGCGCGACGACCGACGCGGCCGGATCCTTCAGGATCACCTACGCCGCGCCCGCGGACGGAGTGCTGTACGTCGAAGCCGCGTCCGCCGACGCGGGCAGACTCCGGCTGCGCTCCGTCGTCGGCGTCGGCGCCGGCGGCGGGGTCCCCCAGCGGACCGCGACCACAGCCACGGTCAACGAACTCACCACCGTCGCCACCACGTACTCCCTGGCCCGGTTCAGCGACCGGCACGGCATCGCGGGGCCGAGCCCCGGATTGCAGAACGCCGCGGCGACATCCTTCAACCTTGCCGATCCGGCCACCGGCAAGCCGGGCGCAGTCGTCACGAACAAGGACAACGGCGCCGGCAACGAGACCCTCGCCACCCTCGGAACGCTCGCCAACCTGCTCTCGCTCTGTGCGACGGCGAACGCCCCGCACTGCCAGGACGTGCTTCGGCTCGCCACACCGCCCGGCGGCACCGCCCCGGATGACACGGTGCAGGCGGCCCTGAACCTCGTCCACAACCCGACGCTCTCCCCGGCCGAACTCCACTCCCTGGCAGGGACGGCGAGCGTCTTCACCCCCGCGCTCACCGCGCCGCCCACGGCCTGGATCCTGGCACTGCGCTACACCGACACGGGCCTGTACGCGCCGGGCCGCATCGCCTTCGACGCCAAGGGGAACGCCTGGACAACCAACAACTGGCAGCCCGGAACCAGGGAGCCGAGCCCCTACGTCAGCGTGCTCGATCCGGCCGGTCACCCGACCCTGGGCAGCCCCATCAGCGGCGGCGGCATGAAGGCCGGAGCCTGGGGCATCGCGATCGACCACGACGGCTCCGCCTGGGTGAGCAGCTACGAGGGCGACGCGATGTCGAAGTACTCGGCCACCGGCGCCCCGCTGTCGCCCGGCACGGGGTGGAAGAACGGCGGCCCCGACCGCCCCCAGGGCGTCGCGGTCGACCAGAAGGGCAATGTGTGGGTCGCCAACTTCTACGGCCTCAAAGGCGCGCCCGACCAGGGGAGCGTGATCGTCTACCCGCATGGTGACCCCTCGAAGGCGGTCACGATCACCGGCGGCGGCCTCGACCATCCCTTCGCCGTCCAGATCGACGGCTACGGGCGGGCCTGGGTCACCAACGCCCGCCTCAGCGGCGCCAGACTCATGGAAACGCGCCTGCCCGAACCCACCGGCCTGCTCGGTGCGAGCGTCACCGTCATCGGCCCGGACTTCAAACCGACCGCGTTCTCTCCCATCACGAGCAGCTCGATCAACTTCCCCCTGGGACTCGCCATCGATGCCGAGAACAACGCCTGGGTGCCCGACTTCCTCAGCAACTCGATCACCGAGCTACGGCCCGACGGAACCATCGCAGCCGAGCACGAGCTGCCCGTCACGGTCGGCCCCTGGTCCGCGGCCATCGACGGATCCGACCGCGTGTGGGTCGCCGGCTTCGGCACCCCGTCCGTGTGGCTGCTGTGCGGCGAGAACACCGCCGCCTGCCCGCCCGGCGCCTCCACCGGCACCTTCCTGTCTCCCCCGCAGGGCTTCCGGAACGCGGCGATCCAGCACCTCACGGCGGTGCAGATCGACCAGTCCGGCAACGTCTGGCTGGCCAACAACTGGTCGGAACTCCTCCCCCCGACCGGCGGCGTGGGACTGGTGAAACTCATCGGACTCGCCACCCCGGTCTGCACCCCCCTCACCCCCCTACCGGTGCGGCCGTCGTCAGCGACCGCGACCGCTTGCCCGAAGCAGTGAACCGCAGTAGCGGACACGCCCGCCGCGCGTCCGGCGCATGCGGGTTCCCGGCAACAGCGCGAGCGCGTAGAAGGCCGCTTCGGGTGGGGCCTGCCGTACGGCAGCCAAGTGCAGCGACCGGGCCGTCCGGCGGGGGTGGCGCGGCATGCCGGTCCGTACAGCGCGGGTGGCGGGCGGGGCGGGCCGGGTGTTCGGGGTCCTGCTTTGGACGGCCCGGCGCCGCCAGGGGCGAGACCGTCCTGGCTCCGAGGGTCGCCGAACGCCTGGTCGCCCGTATGCGGCGCCCCGCCCCCGTCGCCCTGACCGCCCGGGAGACGGAGGTGCTGAGCGCCGTCGTCACCGCCCTCGAACGCGGCCTGCCGGAGCGGTGACCGGGCGCAGCCGGGCTCAGCGGCCGGAGAACCGCCGCGTCGACCGCCGCGTCAGAGGACGGTGGTCAGTTCGGTGCGGGAGGTGATGTTGAGCTTCGGGTAGGCCTTGTAGAGGTGGTGGGCGACGGTGCGGGGGCTGAGGAAGAGCTGGGCGGCGATGTCGCGGTTGGTGAGGCCCTGGGCGGCGAGGCGGGCGATCTGGAGTTCCTGGGGGGTGAGGGGGGACTGCGGGGTGCCGGCGGGGGTGGCCGAGGTGGGGGCCGGGGTGCCGGTGGCGGAGAGTTCGGTGCGGGCGCGGGCGGCCCAGGGGTGGGCGGCGAGGCGGTCGAAGGTCTCCAGGGCGGCGCGCAGGTGGGGGCGGGCGTCGGTGCGGCGGCGGGTGCGGCGCAGCCATTCGCCGTAGAGGAGCGCGGTGCGGGCCTGTTCGAAGGGGCGGTGGGCCGTTGCGTGCCGGGTGAGGGCGGCGCGGTAGGTGGTCTCGGCGAGTTCGTCGGGGCCGAGCAGGGCCTGGCAGCGCAGGCGGAGTGCCTCGGCCCAGGGGCGGTCGGCGGCGGCCGCCCAGCGGGCGAAGCGCTCGTAGGGTTCGGCGGCGCGTTCGGGGGTGCCGAGGCGGACGGCGGCCTCGACCAGGTCGGGGACGGCCCGGGTGGCGCTGATGTGGTGCCGGTGCGGGCCGGTGGTGAGGGTGTGCAGCCGGTCGGCGGCGTCGCCGGCGCGGCCCTGGCCGAGGTCGAGCAGGGCGAGCGCCCACTGGACCCAGGCCAGGCCGGCCGCGGGGGCGGCGGTCTGCGCTCCGGTGGTGGCGAGGGCGGTGGCGGCGAGTTCGGCGCAGCGGTCGGTTCGGCCGTCGAGCGCGGCCAGGTACGCGAGCAGCGCGGCGAGTTGGCTGACCCACTGGTGCTGGCCGGTGTCCCGGGCGAGGCCGAGCCCCTCGGTGGCGGTGAGTTCGGCGTCGCGGTGCCGGCCGTGGAAGAGTTCGGCCTCGGCCAGGAAGAACTGCAGGGTGGGCATCACGCCGACGGTGCCCTTGGCGCGGGCCTCGGCGACCAGTTCGGCGGCGAGTTCGGCGGTTTCCTCGTCGCGCCCGAGGACCAGGGTGGCGCCACACAGCTGGATCAGGTCGACGGGGCTGTCGGCCCCGGCCCGGCGGGCGGCCGCGGCGGCCTCCCGGACGGGCGGCAGCGGCCCGGCGGGCCGGCCGAGCGCGGGCAGGACGGCCGCGGGCAGGTGGCGGGCGAGCGGGGCGAGGGGGTCGTCGTCGGGGAGCGGCAGGACCGCCAGGCGGTCCAGGACGGCGGCCACCGGCTCCTCCCCCGCGTACCAGGCGGCGTGGAAGGCCTGGAGCAGCATCCGGGCGGCGTACGTCGGGTCGATGTCGGTGCCGGCGGCGTCGAGCAGCAGCCGGTGGGCGGTCGGGTACGCGCCGCGCCAGAAGTGCGCGGTGGCCCGGACCTGGTCGAGCAGGGCGTGCGCCAGGACGTTGTCGGTACGGCCGGCGGCCTCGTCGGCGAGCTTCTCGGCGCGGTCCAACTCGCCTTCCTCGGTGGCGGCTTCGGCGGCCAGGACGAGCCGGCGGGTGGCGCTGTCGCGGTCCGGGGTGAGCCGGGCGGCGCGCTCGTACGCGGCGGCGCCGCCGTGGCCGCCGCGACGCTCGGCGCGGACGGCGGTGCGTTCCAGCGCGTCGGCGAGGCCGGCGTCGGGGACGGTGGCGGCCAGGGCGAGGTGCCAGGTGCGGCGGTCGCCGTCGGGCAGCGCCCGGGCAATGGCCTGATGAACTGTCACTTTTTGGTGGTGCGGCGCCCGCTGGAGGATCGCGGAGCGCAGCAGCGGGTGCCGGAAGGCGATCCGACGGTCGGCCGTGACCGTCACCAGCCCGGACTGCTCGGCGGGCGTGAGGTGCTCGGCGGTGACGCCGAGGGCGGCCGCGGCGGGCAGGACGACGTCCAGTGCCCCGCTCTCCTCGGCTGCGGCGACCAGCAGCAGCGTCTGGGTGGCCGCGGGCAGGCCGGTGACCTGGCCGTGGAAGGCGATCAGCAGCCGGCTGGTGAGCGGCAGGCCGCCCGGCGCCGGCGTCTGCGCTCCGGCGGCGACCGGGAGTTCGGTGAGCGCGAGCGGGTTGCCGGCCGCCTCGACGAGCAGCCGGTCGCGGACGGTGGCGGGCAGGTCGGGGCCGACCCGCCGGGTCAGCAGCCGGGTGGCGTCGGCCTCGGACAGGCCGGTCACCTGTCGTTCGGGCAGGCCCAGCGGGCGCTCCGCCGAGCCGCCTCCGGCCCCGGCCGCGCCGCCGGTGCGGGCGGCGAGCAGCAGGGCCACCCCCTCGGCCTGGAGCCGCCGGGCGGCCAGCAGCAGCGCGTCCAGTGAGGCCCGGTCCAGCCACTGCACGTCGTCCACGACGCACAGCAGCGGCTGGTCGGCGGCGAGTTCGGCGAGCAGCCCGAGCGTGGCGAGCCCGACCAGGAGCCGGTCGGCGCGCCCTTCGTCGACGGCCGGGCCGTCGTCGGAGAGCCCGAACGCCGCCTCCAGTGCCCGTCGCTGCGGCCCGGGCAGGGCCTCCAGCCGGTCCAGGCCGGGCGCGAGCAGAAGGGTCAGCCCGGCGTACGGCAGCTCGGCCTCGTACTCGACACCGGCCGCCCGGATCACCCGGAACGCCTCCCCCGCCCGCGCGACGGCGTCGTCCAGCAGCGCGGTCTTGCCGATGCCGGCCTCGCCCCGAAGCAGCAGCACCTCGCTGCGGCCGGCCCGCGCCGCGTCCAACAGCCCGTCCACGGCGGCCTGTTCGCCTTCCCTCCCGTACAGCATGCCCCGACCCTACCCATCCGGGCCGCGAACCGCCGCTGACCACGGCACCGGTACACCCCCCGCGAAAGGTACGTACTGCGATGCCCATACGTGACGGATTCGCTGCCGGCCGGCCGTCCATACCTTGGTGAGCACCGGGAACGACCCGGCCAACCACCCACCGGAACACCGGAGATGACGATGACCGAGATCACCACCGCCACCCTCCAGCAGCTCGCCGAGCGCTACCTCGCGGCGTGGAACGAGACCGACCCGGCGGCCCGCCGCAAGCTGATCGACGAGGTGTGGGCCGAGGACGGCCGCTACACCGACCCGCTGGCCGCCGTCACCGGCCGGGACGCGATCGACGCACTGCTCGGCGCCGCCCAGGCCCAGTTCCCGGGGCTGGAGTTCACCCTCGGCCCGGTCGACGCGCACCACGACGTCGCCCGCTTCACCTGGAACCTCGGCCCGGCCGGCGCGGAGCCGGTGGTGATCGGCTTCGACGTGCTGGCGGCCACCCCGGACGGCCGGATCGGCGCGGTGTACGGCTTCCTCGACCGCGTGCCGGGCGCCTGAGCCGCCGCCACCGACGCCACCGCAGCCACCCCGCTGGTCGACACCCGGCTCTTCCGCAGCCGCGCCTTCAGCGCCGGCCTGCTCGCCCAACTCGCCTTCTGGCTCGGTCAGGGCTCCTTCTTCCTGGTGCTCGCCCTGCACCTCCGGTTCGGCCGCGGCCTGGACGCACTCGGCGCCGGACTGGTCTTCACCGCGACCGGCCTCGGCTACCTGATCACCTCCGACACCACCCACCGCGTCACCGCCCGTCTGGGCGAGCGCCGCACCATCGCGCTCGGCGGGCTGCTGCTGGCCCTCGGCCTCGGCCTGCCGGCCCTCACCGCGTACGACGCCGCTGACGGCAGCGTCCGGTGGCTGGCGCCCGGGCTGTTCGTGGACGGCCTCGGCAGGGGCCTGTGATCGCCCCGGTGACCTCGGTGGTGCTGGCCGGCGTCGAGCCGCGGCTGGCCGGTTCCGCGGCCGGGGTGGTGTCCACCGTGCAGCAGGTCGGCGGGGCGCTCGGGATCGCGCTGATCGGCCTGGTCTACTACGGCGCCGGCGACCCGACCGCCGCCTTCGGCCG
Organism: Kitasatospora sp. NPDC057542; assembly: GCF_042801945.1. Classification (NCBI taxonomy): domain Bacteria; kingdom Bacillati; phylum Actinomycetota; class Actinomycetes; order Kitasatosporales; family Streptomycetaceae; genus Kitasatospora; species Kitasatospora sp. NPDC057542. The sequence continues at coordinate 11,178 of NZ_JBHVFE010000097.1, read as the reverse complement.
CAGCGTCCTCGCCCTGGCGGTGCTGGAGCTGGTGCTCGTGGCCCTGGTCCGGTTCCTGCCGCACGGGGCGCCGCGCAAGGGCTGATCCCGAGGTGCTCCCGGCGCCCGGGCCGGGCCCGCGCAATCCCGGTGCCGGGGCGGGCGTTCGTGGACACTCCGGCCGTGCCCCCGGCAACACCCCCCGACACCCCGACAGCACCCCCGGCACACAGGGCGGGTGGGCCCGAGCCCACCCGCCCGTTCCCTTCCCTCCCCCGGATCGGGTTGGATGGTCGGATGAGCGAGGAGAAGAGCGCCGTACCGGCGTGGGAGCAGCGGTTCAGGGCGGCCCGGGTGTCGCTGCCCGACTGGGCCGAGGACGCCCCCGACCGGGCGCTGTACGTGTCCAACGCGACCGGCACCTACGAGGTCTACGCCTGGGACCGCGCCACCGGCGCCCACCGTCGGGTCACCGACCGCCCGAACGGCACCACCGACGCCGAGCTGTCCCCCGACGGCGACTGGGTCTGGTGGTTCGACGACCACGACGGCGACGAGTTCGGCGTCTGGCGCCGCCAGCCCTTCGCGGGCGGCCCCGACGAGGAGGCCGTGCCCGGCCTCGCCCCCTCCTACTCGGCCGGCCTGGCCCTCGGCCGCGACGGCACCGTGGTCGTCGGACGCTCCACCGACGAGGACGGCACCACCCTGCACCTGCGCCGCCCCGGCAACGCCGAGCCGGTCGAGATCTACCGGCACGAGGAGTACGGCGGCATCGGCGACCTCAGCCACGACAGCACGCTGCTCGCCATCGACCACACCGAGCACGGCGACGCGATGCACTCCGCGATCCGCGTGGTGCGCATCGGCGGGGACGGCGGCGTCGAGACCGTCGCCGAGCTGGACGAGGTCACCGGCCGGGACGAGCCTCGCGGCGTCGCCTGCCTGGGCTTCGCCCCGGTCGAGGGCGACACCCGCCTGCTGGTCGCCCACCAGCGCACCGGCCGCTGGGAGCCGATGATCTGGGACGTCGCCACCGGCGCCGAGACCGCCCTCCCCCTGCGCGACGAGCAGGGCCGCGAGCTGCCCGGTGACGTCTCCGCGCAGTGGCGCCCCGGCGCCGGGGAACTGCTGGTGGAGCACGAGTACGAGGCGCGCAGCGAACTGTTCTCGTACACGCTCGCCGAGGGCCGGCTGACCCGCCTGGACACCCCGCGCGGCACCGTCGGCGGCGCCACCGCCCGTCCGGACGGCACCGTCGAGTACCTGTGGTCCTCCGCCGCCGAGCCCTCCGCCGTCCGCTCCACCGCCGGGACGGTCGTGCTGCGGGCGCCCGGCGCGGTGCCGCCCGGTTCGGTGCCGGTCGAGGACGTCTGGGTGGACGGGCCCGGCGGACGGGTGCACGCCCTGGTGCAGCGGCCGACGACGCCCGCGCAGGGCCCGTACCCGACCGTGTTCGAGATCCACGGCGGTCCGACCCACCACGACAGCGACTCCTTCGCCGCCGGTCCGGCCGCCTGGCTGGACCACGGCTTCGCGGTGGTCCGGGTCAACTACCGCGGCTCGACCGGCTACGGCCAGGCCTGGACGGACGCGCTGCACGAGCGGGTCGGCCTGATCGAGCTGGAGGACATCGCGGCGGTCCGCGCCTGGGCGGTCGACAGCGGCCTCGCCGACCCGGCCCGGCTGGTGCTCGCCGGCGGCAGCTGGGGCGGCTACCTGACCCTGCTCGGCCTCGGCGTCCAGCCCGACAGCTGGGCCCTCGGCGTCGCCGCCGTGCCGGTCGCGGACTACCACACCGCGTACGCCGACGAGATGGAGGCGCTCAAGTCGCTGGACCGCACGCTCTTCGGCGGCACCCCGGAGGAGGTCCCGGAGCGCTTCACCGCCTCTTCGCCGCTGACCTACGTCGAGCAGGTGCGGGTGCCGGTGTACATCAGCGCCGGGGTCAACGACCCGCGCTGCCCGATCCGGCAGATCGAGAACTACGTCGAGCGGCTGGAGCGGCTCGGCAAGCCCCACGAGGTGTACCGCTACGACGCCGGGCACGGGTCGCTGGTGGTGGAGGAGCGGATCAAGCAGCTGCGGCTGGAGATCGACTTCGTCCGGCGACACCTGGGCACGGCCGGGCGCACCGGAGACGGGGGAACGGCGTGAGACGCCTGCTGGTGCTCGCGGGGGCGGCGGTGGTCGGGGCCCTGGTGCTCACCGGCTGCTCGGGCTCGCAGCGGGACGAGGCCTCCTGCCCGCCCCCGGCCGCCCCGCCGACGCCGAGCTCCTCGGCCGTCGTCCCCACGGGCTCCGCCGTACCGGCCGCGCCGGCCGTGCCCGCCCCCGGCGCGACGCCGCTCGGCACCGCGACCAAGGCGAGCGCACCGGGCGCGGGAAGCGCGGCCGGCAGCGGGGGCGCGGGCACGGCCGTCCTCCTGGCGGCGTACGAGCCGACCGACCAGGACGGCACCGTCACGCTCGCCAAGGGGTCGAAGGGGTCCAGCGGCTCCTCGGGCTCGAAGGGCTCCAAGGGGTCGAAGACCGGTCGCACGGTGCACCACCACATCGACCACTACGACTCCGACGACCACAACGGCAGCGGCAACGGCACCGGCCACTGCCACAGCGACCCGACGCCGCTGCCCACCGGCTCGCCGTCCCCGACCCAGCCGCTGCTCCCGACGCCGACGCCGACACCGCCCCCGCCGGCGGTCAAGCCGACACCGGCACCGGCCCTGCCGACCAAGCGCTGAGACCGGGGTCGGACCAGCGACGCCGCCGGTCAGTCCAGGACCGGGTCCAGCCCGAGGGCCCGGTCCTGCTCCGCCTCCGCCTCACGGCGCACCAGGCGGTACCACATGAAGACCACGAACCCGGCGAAGACGAACCACTCCAGGGTGTAGCCCAGGTTCTGGAACGCGCGCAGGGTGAGCCCGTCCCCGCCCTGCGGCTGCACGGTCGGTACGGGGGCCAGTCCGGCGGGCGCGTCGTCGGCGGCCACCCAGCCGTCGTACCAGCCGTCGTACTCCAGCACGTTCAGCAGCGACGCCCGGTTGATCATGCCGAGCTGCCCGGCGGGCAGGCCGCCCGCCACCGCGCCGTTGCTGCCCACGGCCTCGTTGGCCTGCAGGCGCCCGGTCACGGTCACCTGTCCGCCCGGCGGCGACCCGGCGGCGACCGGGTCCCCGGCCGCCCAGCCGCGCACCACGGCGACGGCGTGTCCGTCGGCGGTGCGCAGCGGGGTGAGCACGTAGTAGCCCTGCTTGCCGTCCACCACCCGGTTGGGGACGAGCAGTTGGTGCTCGGTGTCGTAGCTGCCGGTCACCGTGACGGTCTTGCCGACGGTCTCCGTGCTCACCTGCGGGGTCGCCTGGTTGAGCAGCGCGTCGATCGGCCGGGCGTCACTCGAAGCAGTGATCGCCTGTTTGGTCTCCTGGTGCGTGGACACCCGGTCCTCGAACCGGCCGAGCTGCCAGGAGCCCAGCCACAGGCACACCGCCACGGCCGCCACGGCCACGACGGTGCCGCCGAGCCAGCGCGAAGTCAGGAGGAACCGGTACACACCCCCACGGTAACCACTCCTCACACCCGCCCGGTCCCCCGGGCCCCGGACACGGCGGCCTGCGGCCCGCTGCGACCCGCAGGCGTGAGTTCGGGGACAGGCCCTGGGTCACCCCGCCGTCGGCGAGCCCGATGGCTGCGGCGCCGGGCCGCCCAGGCCCTGGACGCCGCCGCGGTAGACGGTGCCGCTGCACGACACGGGCAGGGTCGCCGCGGCGGCCGCCGGGTTGCCGGGAGCGGGGGTGTGGGCGATGGTCACGGTGGACGGCGCCGTGGTCGGGTTGCCGGTCGGGGTCGCGGTCGGGCTGGAGGCCGTGCTGGGGCCCGCCGACGGGGACGAGGAGGCCGGCGGGTTGGCGCTGGGCACGTCGGTGGGGACGGAGGCCGGGGCGCCGGACTCGCCGGCGGGGACGCCCGAGCGCAGGGCCGCCTGGTTGACGCCGTTCGACGGTGTGGTCAGGGTGCCGGAGCCGGCACAGGTCTGGTCGGGGACCCACGCGAACGGCACCCGGTACCCGGCCCGCGGCACGAGCACCGGCGGCTCCCCGTCCATCGCGGGCAGGCCGGCGGCCGGGTCGCCCGGCGCGTGGTCGGCGGTGCGGATGCGGCCGCGGTCGCCGCCGCTGACGGAGGTGACCGCCACCGAGCCCGGCCCGCCGAGCCGGCAGCTGCGCCCGGAGACGTTGTAGACGGTGAACGATCCGTAGATCCGCCCGTCGCCGTCGGCCGTACCGACCTGTGCGACGCCCTCGCCGAGGTCCGTCCGGCCGCAGAGCGGGACGATGCCGCCGTCGACCGCGCCGGAGGTCCCGGTGGGCGCGACGCCGCCGTCGGTGTGCGCCAGCCCGCCGCCAGGGGTGTGCGGGGCCGTGACCGCACCGGGCGGCGGTGTGACGTCGCCGCTGCCGCTCGGGTCCGCGTGCGAGGCCGTACCGGTGCCTCCGATGCCACCGGCGGTGCCGCTGGGGGAGGTGGCGGCCGGGCTCTTGGCGTCGGCCGAGCCGGGGCCGCCGGAGAGCCCGAGGTGCTCCCCCTGGTGCAGGACGGGCAGACCGATCGCGACGACGAAGGCGAGCGCGGCCGCCCCGGTCCAGGCGCCGCGCCGGGCGGCCCGGCGGCGGGGCACGGCCCGCCGGATCCGCGGCAGCCCGCCGGCTGCGGGCTGGATGCCGGAGACGGCGCCGTGCAGCAGCTCGCGCACCGCCCGTTCCTCGGCGGACAGGTCCAGGAGCTCCGGGGCCCCACCGTCGGGCCCGTCCGTACCGGGCTCCCCGGGCGGGTTCGTTCCGGAAGCCCCGTGCACGGGTCGCCGTCGACTGCCGTCCGTCTCAGCCATGTCCGGCCTCCATCTGGACGCGGAGGGCGGCGAGTCCGCGCGAGCCGTAGGCCTTCACCGAGCCGAGCGAGATGCCCAGGGTCTCGGCGACCTGCGCCTCCGTCATGTCCACGAAGTAACGCAGCACCAGAACCTCCCGCTGACGGCGTTGCAGAGAACGCAGCGCGGCCTTCAACTGGTCGCGCTCCAGGGCATCGTAGGCACCTTCTTCTGCACTGGCCATGTCAGGCATCGGCTTCGGCAGCAGTCGCAGCCCGAGGATGCGGCGGCGCAGGGTGGAACGGGACAGGTTGACGACCGTCTGTCGCAGGTAGGCCAGGGTCTTCTCGGGCTCACGCACCCGGCGCCGGGCGGCGTGCACCCGGATGAACGCCTCCTGGACGACGTCCTCGCAGGTCGACAGGTCGTCGAGGAGCAGCGCTGCGAGCCGCAGCAGCGAGCGGTAGTGCGCCTGGTAGGTCTCGGTGAGCAGGTCCTCGCTGGTACCCGCGTCGGTACCGGCGCCGGAGTCCGCCGCACCCGGTGCGGCCGCCGTCATCTGGTCTTCTTCCGGCCTACTCGCAGGCCACGGGGCGCGTGACGGGAAGGACACCGCGGCTCTCGCCGGGATGCCCGCCCTTGCCCCCACCATCACGTTCGCCACGCCCGTTGGACACTCGATCCCCTGTCATGGTTGCCCGGCCCGGGGCCCATTCTTCCGCATCGGCGGAAGAGGCCTCCAGAGGATTCCCACGGGATTCCGGACAGATTGTGTCGAGGAGCGGACACAGGTATGGACACAGCTGTGGACACAAGCGGGCACATCGGCACGCGCGAGGGCCCGGTGGCACCCGGCGGCCCTACTCCGCCGGCTCGCCCGCCGTCAGCTCCGCGGCCACCAGCTCGGCGAGCTGCACCAGGTTGAGCGCCGCCCCCTTGCGCAGGTTGTCCCCGCACAGGAAGAGGTCCAGCGCGTCCGGCTCGTCCAGCGCCCGCCGGACCCGCCCGACCCAGACCGGGTCCGTCCCGACCACGTCGTTCGGCGTGGGGAACTCGCCCGCCGCCGGGTCGTCGTAGAGGACCACGCCGGGCGCGTCCCGCAGGATCTCCTGCGCGTGCTCCTGGGTGACCTCGCGTTCGAACCGCGCGTGCACGGCCAGCGCGTGGGTGCGGACCACCGGGATGTGGACGCAGGTCGCCGAGACCTTCAGACCGGGCAGGCCGAGGACCCTGCGGGACTCGTCACGGATGCCCATCTCCTCGGCGGACCAGCCGCCCTCGCGCAGCCCGCCGGTCCAGGGCACCGCGTTGAGCGCGAGCGGGGCGGCGAACGGCCCCTGATCGACGATCAGTGCGCGCAGGTCACCGGTCTGCCGGCCGACCGTGGTGCCCGCCACCAGCCCGGTCTGCGCGCGCAGCGCCGCCTCGCCGTCGCGGCCCTCGCCGTCGGCGGCCTGGTAGGAGGCGACCACGAGCTGCGCCAGCCCGTACTCGGCGTGCAGCGCCCCGACCGCGGCGATCATCGCGAGGGTGGTGCCGGCCGGACTGGCGACGATGCCGCGCGGGCGGATCCGCAGCGCGGCCGCGTTGACCTCCGGGACGACCAGCGGCACGTCCCCGGCGGTGCGGAAGGCGGCCGAGTCGTCGATCACCACGACGCCCTTGACCGCCGCGATCGGCGCCCACTGGGCGGAGACCGGGTCGGGGACGGCGAACACCGCCACGTCGATCCCGGCGAAGGCCTCCTCGGCCAGCGGGACGACCTCGACGGTCTCCCCGCGCACCACCGCCTTGCGGCCGGCCGAGCGTGGGGAGGCGACGAGCCGGATCTCGCCCCAGACGTCCCGGCGGAGGGAGAGCAGCCCGAGCAGCACCTCGCCGACCGCACCGGTGGCGCCGACGACGGCGAGGTTCGGACGCCGGGTCATCGCCCGGCGTCCCGGCCCGCGGCCCGGGTCATCGCCCGGTGCCGCCGTAGACGACGGCCTCGTCGCTCTCGCTGTCCAGGCCGAAGGCGCTGTGCACGGCGCGGACGGCCTCCGGCACGTCCTCGGCGCGGGTGACCACGGAGATGCGGATCTCCGAGGTGGAGATCAGCTCGATGTTGACGCCCGCGGCGGACAGCGCCTCGAAGAAGGTCGCGGTGACGCCGGGGTTGGAGCGCATGCCGGCGCCGACCAGCGAGATCTTGCCGATCGCGTCGTCGTAGCGCAGCGACTCGTAGCCGATGCCCTCCTTGACCCGCCCCAGCGCGTCGATGGCCTTCTGGCCCTCGGTCTTGGGCAGGGTGAAGGAGATGTCGGTCAGGCCGGTCGACGCGGCGGAGACGTTCTGCACCACCATGTCGATGTTGACCTCGGCGTCGGCGATGGCGCGGAAGATGCGCGCCGCCTCGCCCGGCTTGTCGGGCACGCCGACGACGGTGACCTTGGCCTCGGAGGTGTCGTGGGCGACTCCGGAGATGATGGCCTGCTCCATCTCGCCCCCTTCGGGCTGGTTCGGGTTGTCGTTGCTGACGATCGTCCCGGGAAGACCCGAGAAGGACGAGCGTACGTGAATCGGGATGTTGTAGCGACGGGCGTACTCAACACACCGATCGAGCAACACCTTGGAACCCGACGAGGCCAGCTCCAGCATGTCCTCGTAGGCGATCCAGTCGATCTTGCGGGCCTTCTTCACCACGCGCGGGTCGGCGGTGAACACGCCGTCCACGTCGGTGTAGATCTCGCAGACCTCGGCCTTGAGCGCGGCGGCGAGCGCCACGGCGGTGGTGTCCGAGCCGCCCCGGCCCAGCGTGGTGATGTCCTTGCTGGTCTGGGAGACGCCCTGGAAGCCGGCCACGATCGCGATGTTGCCCTGGTCCAGGGCGGTGCGGATGCGGCCGGGCGTCACGTCGATGATGCGCGCCTTGTTGTGGACGGAGTCGGTGATGACACCGGCCTGGCTGCCCGTGAAGGACTGCGCCTCGTGGCCCAGGGACTTGATCGCCATGGCCAGCAGGGCCATGGAGATGCGCTCTCCAGCGGTCAGCAGCATGTCGAACTCACGGCCGGCAGGCAGCGGTGACACCTGCTCCGCGAGTTCGATGAGCTCGTCCGTCGTGTCGCCCATCGCGGACACCACGACGACGACCTCATGGCCGGCCTTCTTGGCATCAACGATTCGGCGGGCCACGCGCTTGATGCCTTCGGCATCCGCAACGGATGAGCCGCCGTACTTCTGCACGACAAGGCCCACGTGCGCTCCTCGACTCGAAGTCTTTTCCGGGGGCTACGGGCCCCCGTACCCCCCGGGGGAGAGGGGGGTGCGGTCGTCGTCAGTCTACCGAGCAGGGGTGCCCCGACCGGCTCTTTCCATATGGTGAGACGGTAGTTTCAGCACGTGAGCGGCAGTGCGAGTGGCTCCGCCGTCAGGTCTGCGGGCGATTCGGCACGGCTCCGAAGAATCGCCGGATCGGGCGACGGCCATCCGGCCGGATTTCTTTTCCGGCCGGGCCGCTGAGGCATTCGTCACAATCCGGAGGCGCTATCGCGGAATACCGTCCACCGCCCACCGACCACGTGTCTGGTACCTGGTACCAGGCGCCTATCGCCCGAGACCGAGCTCGGCCACCATCAGGTCGCCCGCCTGCTGCTCCAGCTGCTCGTCGGTGAGCCCGTCGTCGTCGGTGTCCGCGCCGTCCGGCACCGCGCCGATCGGACTGTCCAGCCGGACGTGGGCGATCAGCGACTGCAGGGCCCGCAGCACCGCCGTGCAGGTCGTGCCCCAGTTGGAGAGGTACGAGAACTGCCACCACCAGAGCGCCTCGCTGACCCGGCCCTCGCGGTAGTGGGTCAGGCCGTGCTGGAGTTCGCTGACCACGCCGGCCAGGTCGTCCGAGATCCGGAAGGCGTTGGGCTTCTCCGGCGGGCCGTACGGGTCGAAGACCTCGTGGTAGACGTCGATCGGCGCGAGCAGCTCGGCGAGGCGCTCGCGCAGCTGCTCGCCGTCCGGCTCGGGACCGGCATCGGGCTCGAAGCGGTCCTCCGGGACGACGTCCTCGATCGCACCCAGTCGGCCGCCGGCCAGCAGCAGCTGCGAGACCTCCAGGAGCAGCAGCGAGACCGCGCTGCCGGGCTCGTCGCCCTTGGCGACCTCGGTGACGGCGAGCACGAAGCTCTCCACCGAGTCGGCGATCTGCACGGCGAAGTCGTCCGGCTCCGAGCCGTGGCCGTGGGTGTGCGGGGCGTGCGCCCCCGGTTCCCCGTGGGACTGCTGGTGGGGGGTGTGGGGCTGCTTGTTGATCGTCCGGTCAGACATCGAGCAGTCGTCTCCCTTCGAAGGCGCGGCCGAGGGTGACCTCGTCCGCGTACTCCAGATCCCCGCCGACGGGCAGGCCGCTCGCCAGACGGGTCACCTTCAGGCCCATCGGCTTGCAGAGCCGGGCCAGATAGGTGGCGGTCGCCTCCCCCTCCAGGTTGGGGTCGGTGGCCAGGATCAGCTCGGTGACCGTGCCGTCCGCGAGGCGCGACAGCAGCTCGCGGATGCGCAGGTCGTCCGGGCCGACGCCCTCGATGGGGCTGATCGCGCCGCCCAGCACGTGGTAGCGGCCGCGGAACTCACGGGTGCGCTCGATGGCGACGACGTCCTTGGACTCCTCGACCACGCAGATGACGCCGAGGTCGCGGCGCGGGTCCAGGCAGACCCGGCACTGCTCGGCCTCCGCGACGTTGCCGCAGACCACGCAGAAGCGGACCTTGTCCTTGACCTCCAGCAGCGCGTGCGCCAGCCGGCGCACATCGGTCGGGTCGGCCTGCAACACGTGGAAGGCGATCCGCTGGGCGCTCTTGGGCCCGACGCCGGGCAGCCTGCCCAGTTCGTCGATCAGGTCCTGAACCACGCCCTCGTACAACGTCGCGCCTTCCCTCGGATGGTCGGTGGTACCGGATGGCCGGTGGTACCGGGTGCCGGTGGTGCTCCGGTGCCATCATCCAACGAATCGGGCGTCGGACACAGCGCCCGACGCCCGACTCCCACATAAATCACATGGGTCCGTCGTCTGAACGTCAGACCTTCTGAACTTGAGAACCCGCCGTCAGAAGGGCAGGCCGGGGATGCCGCCGCCCAAGCCCTGGGTCAGCGGGCCCATGCGCTCGGCCTGCATCTTCTGCGCGGTCTGGTTGGCGTCCCGGACGGCCGCCAGGATCAGGTCGGCCAGGGTCTCGGTGTCCTCCGGGTCCACGGCCGCCGGGGCGATGGTCAGCGCCACCAGCTCACCGGCACCGGTCACCGTCGCCTCGACCAGACCGCCGCCCGCCGTACCGTTCACCTTCGTCTCGGCCAGCTCCTGCTGGGCCTTCGCGAAATCCTGCTGCATCTTCTGCGCCTGCTTCAGCAGCTGCTGCATGTTGGGCTGGCCACCACCGGGGAACACGGCTCTCTCCTTGCTGTCACGGCTGTCTTGCGGTGCTTCGTTCGTCACCGCCGAGCCTACGTGCTGCCCGCTGCTCCGGGCCCCGATCGGGGCCCGGTTCAGGGTCGACTCAGGGGCCCGACAGCCCCCGGGGGGCGCGGGTCAGGAACCCTGGTGGTGGATCTCCTCCAGCACCGTCGCACCCAGCTCGCGGATGATCAGCTCCTGGCCGGAGAACACGTCCTCCTTGAGGTCCGGGTCGTCCGCCTCCGGAATGTCGTCCTCCGGGGCCACCGACTGCGCCGGACGGGCCGGCGCCGCCACGGGCTGCGGGGCCTGCACCGGCGCGGGTTGCACGGACGCGGACTGCACGGGCGAGGCCTGGACGGGCGCCGGCGCGGCCTGGACCGGCGGAGCCTGCACGGGCGCCGGGGCGGGAGCGGGCATCGACGGCACGGCGGCCGCCGGACGCGCCGGGGCGCCCCAGCCCCCACCGCCCTGGGCTCCGCCACCCGGCGCACCGCCACCCGGGCCGCCGGCGCCGCCGGACGGGTCGACGATGCACTCGATCCGCCAGTCCACGCCCAGCGCGTCGGCCAGCGCCGCGCGCAGCACGTCGTCGCTGTTGCTGCCGACGAAGCTGTCCCGGGCACCGGCGTTGATGAAGGACACCTGGAGCACGCTGCCGTCGAACCCGGCCACCTGGCCGTTCTGGCTGAGCAGGATCCAGGTGAAGCGGCGGCGGTTCTTCACCGCCTCCAGGATCTGCGGCCACAGCTGCCGCACCTGCGCGGCGCCCTGCTGCGCGGATGCCGACGGCTGCCCGCCGGGAGCCGCCGCCGGGGCGGGGGCCGGCGCCGGGACGGGGGCCGGCGCGGGCACGGGAGCGGAGGCCGGAACCGGGGCCGGCGCCTGGGCGGCCTGCGGCTGCGCCGCCGGGGAC
>NZ_JBHVFE010000096.1:0-23294 GCF_042801945.1 Kitasatospora sp. NPDC057542 | reverse complement strand
GGCCCCCTCTCAGGCCTGTGCCGGGACTCAGCCGATCAGCGAGCGCAGCACGTACTGCAGGATGCCGCCGTTGCGGTAGTAGTCCGCCTCACCGGGGGTGTCGATGCGGACGACCGCGTCGAACTCCTTGTCGCCGGCCTTGACCTTGACGGTCTTCGGGGTGCGGCCCTCGTTGAGCTCGGTCACGCCGGTGATGGAGAAGGTCTCCTCGCCGGTCAGGCCGAGGGACTCGGCGTTCTCGCCCTCCGGGAACTGCAGCGGCAGGACGCCCATGCCGATCAGGTTCGAGCGGTGGATGCGCTCGTAGGACTCGGCGATGACGGCCTTGACGCCGAGCAGCGCGGTGCCCTTGGCGGCCCAGTCGCGGGACGAGCCGGAGCCGTACTCCTTGCCGGCCAGGACGACCAGCGGGATGCCGGCGGCCTGGTAGTTCTGCGAGGCGTCGTAGATGAACGACACCGGCGCGTCGGCCTGGGTGAAGTCGCGGGTGTAGCCGCCCTCGGTGCCCGGCGCGATCTGGTTGCGCAGACGGATGTTGGCGAAGGTGCCGCGGATCATGACCTCGTGGTTGCCACGGCGCGAGCCGTAGGAGTTGAAGTCACGCTTCTCGACGCCGTTGGCGGTCAGGTACTGCGCCGCCGGGGTGCCCGGCTTGATGTTGCCGGCCGGGGAGATGTGGTCGGTGGTGACCGAGTCGCCCAGCTTGGCCAGGACGCGGGCACCGGCGATGTCGGTCACCGGGCTCGGGGTCTTGGCCATGCCCTCGAAGTACGGGGGCTTGCGGACGTAGGTGGACTCGGCGTCCCACTCGAAGGTGTTGCCGGTCGGGACCGGGAGCGACTGCCAGCGGTGGTCGCCGGCGAAGACGTCCTGGTAGCCCTTGTCGAACATCGCCTCGTCGATGGAGGCGGCCACGGTGTCCGCGACCTCCTGCTCCGACGGCCAGATGTCGGCGAGGAAGACGTCGTTGCCGTCGGCGTCCTGGCCCAGGGCGTCCTTGGTGATGTCGACGTTCATGTTGCCGGCGAGGGCGTAGGCGACCACCAGCGGCGGGGAGGCCAGGTAGTTCATCTTGACGTCGGGGTTGATCCGGCCCTCGAAGTTGCGGTTGCCGGAGAGCACCGAGACGACCGCGAGGTCGGACTCGTTGACGGCGGCCGAGACCTCCTCGGGCAGCGGGCCCGAGTTGCCGATGCAGGTGACGCAGCCGTAGCCGACCAGGTTGAAGCCCAGCTTCTCCATGTACGGGAGCAGGCCGGCCTTCTCGTAGTAGTCCATGACGACCTTGGAGCCGGGCGCCAGGGTGGTCTTGACCCAGGGCTTGACGTGCAGGCCCTTCTCCACGGCCTTCTTCGCCAGCAGGGCGGCGCCCAGCATGACGGAGGGGTTGGAGGTGTTGGTGCAGGAGGTGATCGAGGCGATCACGACCGCGCCGTTGTCGATCTCGTAGGTCGAGCCGTCGGGGGCGGTGACGGCGGTCGGCTTCGAGGCCTCGGCGGAGTAGGTCGGCAGCGCCTCGGCGAACTTCTCGGCGGCCTCGGCCAGGACCACGCGGTCCTGCGGGCGCTTCGGGCCGGAGATCGACGGGACGACGGTGGAGACGTCCAGCTCCAGGTACTCCGAGTAGACCGGCTCGTGCGCCGGGTTGTGCCAGAGGCCCTGCTCCTTGGCGTAGGCCTCGACCAGGGCGAGCTGCTGCTCGTCACGGCCGGTCAGGCGCAGGTAGTTGATGGTCTCGGCGTCGATCGGGAAGATCGCGCAGGTCGAGCCGAACTCCGGCGACATGTTGCCGATGGTGGCGCGGTTGGCCAGCGGGATGGAGCCGATGCCGTCACCGTAGAACTCGACGAACTTGCCGACCACACCGTGCTTGCGCAGCATCTCGGTGATGGTGAGCACCAGGTCGGTGGCGGTGGTGCCGGCCGGCAGCTCGCCGGTCAGCTTGAAGCCGACCACGCGCGGGATCAGCATGGAGACCGGCTGGCCGAGCATGGCGGCCTCGGCCTCGATGCCGCCGACGCCCCAGCCCAGCACGCCCAGGCCGTTGACCATGGTGGTGTGCGAGTCGGTGCCGACGCAGGTGTCCGGGTAGGCCTGGCCGCCGCGGACCATGACGGTGCGGGCCAGGTGCTCGATGTTCACCTGGTGGACGATGCCGGTGCCCGGCGGGACGACCTTGAACTCGTCGAAGGCGGTCTGGCCCCAGCGCAGGAACTGGTAGCGCTCCTTGTTGCGGCCGTACTCGATCTCGACGTTCTGGGTGAACGCGTCCTTGGTGCCGAACTTGTCGGCGATGACCGAGTGGTCGATGACCAGCTCGGCCGGGGCCAGCGGGTTGATCTTGGCCGGGTCGCCGCCCAGCTCCTTGACGGCCTCACGCATGGTGGCGAGGTCGACCACGCACGGCACACCGGTGAAGTCCTGCATGATCACGCGGGCCGGGGTGAACTGGATCTCCTGGCTCGGCTGGGCGTTCTCGTCCCAGCTGCCGAGGGCGCGGATGTGGTCGGCGGTGATGTTCGCGCCGTCCTCCGTGCGGAGCAGGTTCTCCAGCAGCACCTTGAGGCTGTACGGCAGCCGCTCGGAACCCTCGACGGCGGAGAGCTTGAAGATCTCGTACGACTCGTCGCCCACCTGCAGCGAGCTGCGGGCGTCGAAGCTGTTCGCGGACACGACTGACTCCTTCTGGGTGCTTCGTGCGATATCCGGCCGTCACGCGGTGGTAAGGTCAGCCTTACTTAGGCAGACCTTGCCGCATCGCCGGCGAGCGCCTCTCGGCAAGTATCTTGATGTCGAGATATATCGTAAGGGGCAGTTATCTCGATGTCGAGATAAACCATAGTGCATGCCGTGGCTCACTGGTCGTCCGGGCCGCGCCGCTTGCGCTCCAGCCTGATCAGCCAGACCGCACCCGCCACGACCGCGGCCGCCATCAGCAGCACCACCACAAGCTCACCACCGGAACCGCCGGTCGGCGAGGGGGCGATGTCGGCCAGCAGGATCGTCGTCACTCTTTCTCCTCCGTTCGTGCCCGGGTCGCGCCCAGGCCCAGGACCAGCATCAACAACACCGGGAACTCCAGATAGGCGTGGTAGCTCGCCAACGCCGCGTACAGCGACCGGCCCTGGGCGTAGTCCACCGCGAACAGCAGCGCCAGCAGCACGCCGGCGCCCGCGCCCAGCGCCCAGGCCCGGACCCCGCGCAGCGCCGGCACCCGGGCGTCGAAGCGCTCCGCGGCCTCCGGCGCGTACCGGGGCAGGAACCAGACCCAGACCACGTAGTGCATCGTCTGGAGGAAGGCGAACACCGCCAGGAAGCGCAGGCCCGCCTCCGGGGTCAGCCAGGCGGGCGGGGTGTAGGCGGCGGCCAGCCGGTCCGTCCAGCCGCCGGGGCGCTGGGACAGCAGACCGTCCAGCAGACCGCTCAGCAGCAGGGCCGGCACCACCAGCACCCAGCCGGCCTGGAGCGCCAGGAACCCGGCCCGCCCCCGCCGCAGCCGGCGCGACCACTCGGCCAGGAACAGCAGCGGCACCACGTTGTGCAGATGGGCCAGCACCACGAAGTGGTACGCCGGGAAGGCCAGCGAGGCCGCCCCGGCCGCCACCAGCAGCACCGCGCCCGCCGCCAGGAGCCGGGGGCGGCCGCGCAGCCCGTACCGGCAGGCGGCCGCCAGCAGGCCGTACGCGAGCAGGATCTCCGCCGCCTGGGACGCCCGGGAGGGCGGCAGCAGGCGGCACAGCACGATGCCGGTCACCAGTGCCAGCAGCAGCCGCAGCAGCGGGCCGGTCAGGACGGTGGCGAAGCGGCCGGCCACGTAGCGCAGCTCCAGCACGTTGTGCAGCAGGCCGAACGCGGCCAGACCCAACACCGCCAGGCCGGTCGGCGCCCGCAGGGCCGGCACCAGGGCGAGGACGGCCGACAGGGCGAAGCCCGCGAACGGCGCGGCACCCAGCCGGGCGGCCGGGCCGGGCGCGGGCCAGGCGCCCCCGGCCGTGGGTGCGCCGACGTTCGTGGCCGCGCCTGCGCTCGTGGTCGCCACGTTCCCCCTCTTCATGGCACGATCCCCGCCGTGCGCTACCCGGTGGCCCTCGCCCTCACCATGCTGACCGAGACACCCGTCTACACCGTCGCCCTCGTCCGCGTCGGACGGGTCCGCCCCGGACGGGCGGCCGCGGCCGCCGTCCTGGTCAACCTGGTGACGCACCCACTGCTCTGGTGGACCCTCCGGCACTGGACCGACGGGGCGGCGGCAGCGTACTGGACGACCTTCGCGCTCAGCGAGGCGGCGGTCTGCGCCGTCGAGGCGCTGCTGCTGTGCCCGCTCGCCGGTCTGCGCCCGCGCGACCCGCTGACCTGGATCGCCGCCGGCACCGCCAACGCCGTCTCCCTGCTGGCAGGGCTGCTGGCCGGGGGCTGATCGTCACGCGGTTTCCGGGCTCAGGCGTCCGATGAGGCACAGCGGGCGCAGCCCCCACGTCGTCACGGGAGGAGACGGTCCGGCCGCTCCACGACGACGGCCGGAGCGCACCATGCCCGCCGACGGCCTCACCGCCTCACCCGGACCGAACTCACCCGGACCGAAGGGCCGAGAGCCTTCCCGGTACGGTTGGCCGGGTGAGGCGCATGGCGAAGGGGGTCGGCCGGTGATCGTGGTGGACGCGTCCGCGCTGGTGCTGGCGCTCGCCGACGAGGGCCCGCGCGGGGCCGCCGCCCGGGCCGAACTCGCCGCCGACGGCGAGTGGCTGGCGCCCGAGCACATCGTGATCGAGGTGATGCAGTCGCTGCGCGGCCTCTACCTGGCCAAGGAACTGACCGCCGAACGGGTCGCCGAAGTCACCGGCGAACTCGCGGAGGTGGCGGCCCACAAGGTCCGCAAGGTCGAGGTGGCGCCGCTGCTCGGGCGGATCTGGGAGCTCAAGGACAACCTGACCCCGGACGACGCCGCGTACGTCGCGGTCGCCGAGCGGTACGGGGTGCCGCTGGTCACCGCCGACCTGCGGCTGATGCGGGCCAGCGGGCCGCGCTGCGAGATCCGGGGGATCCGGCGCGAGCCGCCCGCCTGAGGCTCGCGGCCCGCACGGGCGGCGGCGCTCCCGGGCGGGGGCGCCCTCGGTGGCGGTGTCCTTCCCGGGGCGGTGTCCTTCCCGGGGCGGCGCCGTTTAGCAGGGGGCCCCGTCGCCCCGCCCCCGAAAGGCCCGACCGATGACCGCTCCGCTCGCCGCCGCCCTGCTGCCACTGGCCCTGCTCGCCCCCGCCGCCTCGCCGGTCACCGTCGTCGAGGCCGACTTCGACCCGGCCACCGCCTTCGTCCCGCCGGCCGCGATCAGCTACGCGAGCGACCTGGTGCCGTACGGCTCGCACGCCCGGATCGTCACCGACCACTCGGTGCCCGGGCGGACGGCGCTCACCCTGACGGCCTCCGGGCTCGCCCCCGGTCACGAGTTCCCGGTGCACCTGCACACCGGCAGCTGCGGGGCCGACCCGGCCTCCTCCGGGCCGCACTACCAGGACGCGGTCGACCCGGTGCAGCCGTCCACCGACCCGGCGTACGCCAACGGGCGCAACGAGCTGCGGCTGGTGCTGCACACCGACGGGCAGGGCCGGGGCAGCGCCACCACCGCGGTGGCCTGGCGGCCGCGGCCGGGCGCGGCCCGCTCGCTGGTGCTGCACGCGGGCACCCCGGCCGGCCCGCACGCGGCGGGCGACCGGGTGGCCTGCGTCAAGCTGGACGGCTGAGGCCGGGCCACCCGAAAAGCCGTCCGCGACCCCCGGGGATCGTCCGCCCCCGGGGGCCGTCCGGAGTCCTCGGGCCGGTCAGGAGCCGAGGGTGGCGACCAGCACCGCCTTGATGGTGTGCAGCCGGTTCTCGGCCTGGTCGAACACGACGGAGTGCGCCGACTCGAACAGCTCGTCGGTGCACTCCAGCTCGGCCATGCCGGTCGCCTCGTACATCTGCCGCCCGACCACCATGCCGAGGTCGTGGAAGGCGGGCAGGCAGTGCAGGAACTTCACGTCCGGGTTGCCGGTGGCCCGGACGGTGTCCATGGAGACCTGGTACGGCGCGAGCAGCTCGATCCGCTCGGCCCAGACCTCCTTGGGCTCGCCCATCGAGACCCAGACGTCGGTGTAGAGGAAGTCGGCGCCGACCACGCCTTCGGCCACGTCCTCGGTCAGGGTGATCCGGGCGCCGGTCGTCTCGGCCAGGGCCTGCGCCGACTTCTGCACCTCCGCGGTCGGCCAGAGCGCGCGCGGGGCGACGATCCGGATGTCCATGCCGAGCAGGGCGCCGGTGACCAGCAGCGAGTTGCCCATGTTGGAGCGGGCGTCGCCGAGGTAGGCGAGGGCGACGTCGGGGAGCGGCTTGACGGTGTGCTCGGTGATGGTGAGCACGTCGGCCAGCATCTGGGTGGGGTGCCACTCGTCGGTCAGGCCGTTCCAGACCGGGACGCCGGAGTACTCGGCGAGCTCCTCGACGACCTCCTGGCCGTGGCCGCGGTACTCGATGCCGTCGAACATCCGGCCGAGCACTCGGGCGGTGTCCTTGATCGACTCCTTGTGGCCGATCTGCGAACCCGCGGGGTCCAGGTAGGTGGTGGTGGCGCCCTGGTCGTGGGCGGCGACCTCGAAGGCGCAACGGGTGCGGGTGGAGGTCTTCTCGAAGATCAGCGCGATGTTCTTGCCGCGCAGCCGGGGCTGCTCGGTGCCCGCGTACTTCGCCGCCTTGAGACCGGCGGCGAGGTCCACCAGGAAGCGGAACTCCTGGGGCGTGAAGTCGAGCTCCTTGAGGAAGTGCCTGTTCCGGAGGTTGAAGGCCATGCCGGGCTCCTGGGGTGACGGGACTGCGGGAAAGCGGCAAGTCTATACGATACTCGGAATTTCTATACAGAGGCAGGGTGGAGGAAGGGAGCCCACGGGGCAACTCCCCTCCTCCGGCGCCACCGTCACAGCCGAGGATCGACCGGCTCCGACTCCAGCGCGAGCACCGCGAAGACCGGCTCGTGCACCCGCCACAGCGGCTCCCCCGCCGCCAGCCGGTCCAGCGCCTCCAGGCCCAGCGCGTACTCGCGCAGCGCCAGCGAGCGCTTGTGGCCCAGCGCGCGCAGCCGCAGCCGGTCGAGGTGCTCGGTGTAGTCCGGGCCGTAGACGATCCGCAGGTACTCCCGGCCGCGCACCTTCACCCCGGGCTGCACCAGACCGCCCGGCCGGCCCTCGCCACGCACCGTGCGCGCCGGCGAAACCAGCGGCTTGACCACCATTCCCTCGCCGCCCGCCGCGGTCAGCTCCTCCCACCAGGCGGTGGCGGCGGCCATCGAGGCCTCGTCCTCGGTGTCCACCAGGATCCGCCGGGTGCGGTGCAGCACCGGCTCCTTCCGGCGCTCCGGGCTTCCCGGGCCGCCGGTCGCGTCGGCGGTGGCGGTCGCGTCGGCGGTGACGTTGGTCGCGGCGGTGGCGTTGGTCGCGGCGGTGGCGGCAGCGGTGTCGGCGGCCACCAGGCGGTCGATCAGGTCCAGGTGCTCGTCGTGCGGGCGCACCGCGAGGTTCACCCCCTCGGCCGCGAGCAGCTGGAACGGCGCGAGCCGGATGCCCGACAGGCCCTCGGTCGGCCAGCAGTAGCGCCGGTACGCCTCGGTGAACGCCCGTGCGTCGGCCGCGCGCCGGCGCTGGCGGGCGGTCAGGTGGGCGAGGTCCAGGCCGCGCCCGGCCGCCCGCTCCAGCGCGGACAGCACCTCCGGCAGGGCGGCGCCCGCCGCCGCGCCGACCGCCGCGTACTGGCGGCGCAGCAGCTCCACCGCCTTCAGCGACCAGGGCATCAGCTCGGCGTCCAGCAGCAGCCAGTCGGTGGCCAGCTCCTCGAACAGCCCGGCGCGCTCGGCCGCCGCCCGGACCCGGTCGAGCACGGCACCGGCCAGCTCCCCGTCGGCGAGGAAGGCGCGGCCGGTCCGGGTCCAGATCGCGCCGGGGCCGGCCACGCCGAAGCGGCGCTCCAGCGCGGACTCGTCCCGGGCGACCAGCACCACCGCGCGCGAGCCCATGTGCTTCTCCTCGCAGACCAGGTGCCGCACACCGTCCGCCCGGTAGCCGAGGAAGGCCTCCTCCGGGTGCTCCAGGTAGCCGTCCCGGCGCGAGGTGGCGCTCGGCGCCATGGTCGGCGGCAGGTAGGCGAGCAGCCGCGGGTCCAGCGCGAAGCGGCTCATCACCTCCAGCGCGGCGGCCGCGTTCTCCTCCCGGACGGCCACCCGCCCGTGCAGCCCGGTCTCGACGATCCGGCGCCCGGCCACGTCGGCGAGGTCCAGCGGACGGCCCTCGCGGGCACCCGGCGCGTCGGTGATCAGCGGACGCACCGGGGCGTACCACTCGCGCTCGGCCCCGACGCTCACCAGCTCGCGCTCCGGGTAGCGCAGCGCGGTCAGGCTGCCGCCGAAGACGCAGCCGGTGTCCAGGCAGACGGTGTTGTTGACGAAGCTCGCGGTCGGCACCGGGGTGTGTCCGTAGACCACCAGCGCCCGGCCCCGGTACTCCTCCGCCCACGGGTAGCGCACCGGCAGACCGTACTCGTCGGTCTCGCCGGTGGTCTCCCCGTACAGCGCGTGCGAGCGGACCCGGCCGGAGTTGCGGCCGTGGTACTTCTCCGGCAGGCCGGCGTGGCAGACCACCAGGGCGCCGCCGTCCAGCAGGTAGTGGCTGACCAGGCCGCGCATGAACGCGCGGGCCTCGGCCCGGAACTCCTCGCTCTCCCCCGCCAGCTGGTCCAGCGACTCCTGCAGGCCGTAGGCGACGGTGACCTTCTTGCCGTCCATCGCCCGGCCGAGCTTGTTCTCGTGGTTGCCCGGCACGCAGAGCGCGTGGCCGGCCGCCACCATGCCCATCACCAGGCGCAGCACGCCCGGGGTGTCGGGGCCGCGGTCGACCAGGTCACCGACGAAGACGGCGGTGCGGCCCGCGGGGTGCGCGGCGTCCACCGGACGGCCCTCGGCGTCCCGGGTCAGGGTGTAGCCGAGCCGGGTCAGCAGGGTCTCCAGTTCGGAGCGGCAGCCGTGGACGTCGCCGACGATGTCGAACGGGCCGGTGAGGTGGCGCAGGTCGTTGTAGCGCTTCTCCAGCTCGATCCCGGCCGCCGCCACCTCGGCCTCGCCGCGCAGGACGTGCACCTTGCGGAAGCCCTCGCGCTCCAGGCCCCGGAGGGAACGGCGCAGCTCCCGGTGCTGGCGGGGGACGACGTGGGCCGGCAGCTGACGGTCCGGGCGGGAACGGTTGCGCTCGGCGCACACCCCCGGCGGAACGTCCAGGACGATCGCGATCGGCAGCACATCGTGCTCGCGGGCGATCGCGACCAGCTGGCGGCGGGCCTCGGGCTGGACGTTGGTGGCGTCCACGACGGTCAGCCGGCCGGCCGCCAGGCGCTTGCCGACGATGTAGTGCAGGACGTCGAAGGCCTCGGCGGAGGCGGACTGGTCGTTCTCGTCGTCGGCGACCAGTCCTCGGCAGAAGTCGGAGGAGACCACCTGGGTGGGCAGGAAGTGGCGGCGGGCGAAGGTGGACTTGCCCGCGCCGCTGGTGCCGATCAGGACGACGAGGGAGACGTCGGTGACGGGGAGGCGGCGGGGGGTGGTGCCGCGCTCGGCCTGCGCCTGGTCCTGGCTCTCGTCGGGTGCGGCGCTCTCGGTCGCGTCGTCGGTCATCGGGGCTCGCCTCCTTCGGGCGTCGTGGTCGTGGTGGTCTCGGTGGGCGTGGTGGGTGTCGCCGTCGTGGTGGGTGCGGTGGCCGTGGTGGGTGCGGTGGCCGTGGTGAACAGGGCCAGCTGCGTCGGGGCGCCGACCTCCTCGTCCTCCGGGCCGACCGGGCGCAGCTCCACGGTGTAGCCGTACGCGGCGGCGACCTTCCCGGCCCAGGCCCGGAACTCCGCCCGGGACCACTCGAAGCGGTGGTCGGCGTGCCGGACGGCGCCCGCCGGCAGGCTCTCCCAGCGGACGTTGTACTCGGCGTTCGGCGTGGTGACCACGACCGTCCTCGGCCGGGCGGCACCGAACACCGCGTACTCCAGCGCGGGCAGCCGAGGCAGGTCCAGGTGCTCGATCACCTCGCACAGCACCGCCGCGTCGAAGCCCTTGAGTCGGGCATCGGTGTAGGTGAGCGCCCCCTGTGTCAGCGTCACCCGGGCGGCCTGACGCTCCGACAGCCGCTCCAGGCGCAGCTTACGGCTCGCCGCCCGCAGCGCCCGGGCGGAGACGTCCACCCCGAGGATTCCGGTGAACCGGGCGTCCTTGAGCAGCTCACCGATCAACTCGCCCTGGCCGCAGCCGAGATCGGCGACGCGGGCGGCGCCGGTCTCGCGCAGCGCATCGAGGATCGCGGTGCGGCGCTGCTCGGCGAGGGAGGGCCCGCGGGGCGGCTCCGGCGCCGGGCCGGCCGCGCTGCCGTCCTCGGGACGCTCCCCACCGTTCGTGTCGGGGCTCGCGCCGGGGTTCACGTCGCCGGGCTCCTCCTCGGGCCGGTCGTCGACCGCGTTGTCGATCTCCTCGACCTCGCGGTCGTCGGCCTCCGCCAGCCGGGCCAGTTCCAGGCGCTCCATCGCGGCCCGGGTCAGCGACCAGCGCCGGGACAGGTAGCGGCGGGTGATCAGGGCGCGCTCCGGGTGGGCCGCCAGCCAGCCCTGACCGGCGGCGAGCAGCTTGTCCACCTCGTCCGGGGCGACCCAGTAGTGCTTGGCGCCGTCCAGGACCGGCAGCAGGACGTACAGGTGCTGGAGCGCGTCGGCGAGCCGTACCGTCCCGGAGGAGAGCGCGATCCGTACGTAGCGGGACTCGCCCCACTCGGGGAACGACTCGTCCAACGGGATCGCCGCCGCCTCGACCTGCCAGCCCAGCGGCTCGAACAGCCGGGCCACCAGGGCCGGGCCACCGCTCTCGCCCGCGCCGTTCGCGGGCACGGCGGGCAGCTCGATCCGCAGCGGGCGGGCCCGCCCGGGCAGTTCGGGGCGAGCCGGGCAGGCGCCCTTCATCGCGGACCGGAACACCGTGCGCAGCGCCACCGCGAGCAGTGAGGACGCGGCGTACGGGCGGTCGTTGACGTACTGGGCGAGCGCGAAGTCGGGCGAGCCGCCGCGCCCCCTGCCGTCGCCCCGACCCTTGCGGACCAGTGCGATCGGGTCGATGTCCAGCAGCAGCGCCGCCGTGCAGACCTCGTCCTCCGCCTCGGGGTAGAAGACGTGGGCCTCGCCGTGCGACGTGGTGAACCGCTGGACCTTGCCGGGGTGCTTGTGCAGCAGGAACCCGAGGTCCGTGGCCGGGTCCTCGGCGCTGCCGGTGGTGGAGATCGACATGAACACCCGCTGAAGTATCGCCCAGTGCCGGGCGCCGGGCACCGGGTTTTCCCGCCCCGCGGGCCGCCGACCAGCACGTCCGGCGGGTGCGTCCGCCCGATGGGCGTGTTCGGCACCGGAGCCCCGCATTGGTTAACGTGCACGGTGTGACTGCTGAATCCACCTCGCTCGAATCCACCTCCTCGGCGAACGGCGCCGTGGCCACCGGTCTGGCCACCATCGCCGCCGACGGCACCGTCCTCGACACCTGGTTCCCCGCCCCCGCGCTGGCCGCCGAGCCCGGCCCGGCCGGCACCGTCCGCCTGACCGCCGAGCAGGCCGAGGCCGAGCTCGGCGCCGGCGCGGCCGAGGCGCTGCGCGCCGACGCGCGCCGCGGCGTCGAGGTGGTCGCCGTGCGCACCACCATCGCCTCGCTGGACGAGAAGCCGCTCGACACGCACGACGTGTACCTGCGCCTGCACCTGCTCAGCCACCGTCTGGTCAAGCCGCACGGCCAGAACCTGGACGGCATCTTCGGTCTGCTCGCCAATGTCGCGTGGACCAGCATCGGCCCCGTCCCGGTGGACAAGGTCGAGCAGGCCCGCCTCGCCGTGCGCGCCCAGGGCGGCCAGCTGGCCGTGTACGGGATCGACAAGTTCCCGCGGATGACCGACTACGTCGCCCCGACCGGTGTGCGCATCGCCCACGCCGACCGCGTCCGGCTCGGCGCGCACCTGGCCACGGGCACCACCGTGATGCACGAGGGCTTCGTCAACTTCAACGCCGGCACCCTGGGCACCTCCATGGTCGAGGGCCGGATCAGCGCGGGCGTCATCGTCGGCGACCACAGCGACATCGGCGGCGGCGCCTCGATCATGGGCACCCTGTCCGGCGGCGGCAAGCAGGTCGTCTCGGTCGGCGAGCGCTGCCTGCTCGGCGCCAACGCGGGCATCGGCATCTCGCTCGGCAGCGACTGCGTGGTCGAGGCCGGTCTGTACGTGACCGCCGGCACCCGGGTCACCACCCCGGACGGCACGGTGGCCAAGGCCGTCGAGCTGTCCGGCCAGGACAACCTGCTGTTCCGCCGCAACTCGCAGAGCGGCGCGGTCGAGGTCATCGCCCGCTCCGGCTCCTGGGGCGGCCTGAACGCCGACCTGCACACCCACAACTGACCTGCGGACAGAGGCCGTTGGGGTCCGGCGCCGAGTGGCGCCGGACCCACTCGCATCTCGCGGTCCGGTCGCAGGTGGGCTGGGCCCCACCCGCGCGGGCCTCAGGGCTTGCGGTGGTGCCCGGCGTCTTCCTCGGCCGCCGCGTCGGGCGCCCGGGCCGCGACGCCCCCGCACCCTCGATCCCGTAGAGGATCCGCTGGGCGGCGCAGTCCTCGGCCACCGTCCCCGGCAGCCGCCGGTAGCCGTCCCAGCGCACGATCAGCCCCGGCTCGCCTGGCGCCGCACGGGCGCCCCGGTGCCGCCCGCCCGCGAGCCGCACCGCCGCCGACTGTCCGGCCGACCGTAGCCGTTGCTTCCGCCCGGCAGCCCATGACGCCGACGGTTCCTGCTCGTCCGTCACCCCGGTCCGACCTCCCGACGCCACCGCCCGACACCCGCGTCACTCGACCGGGCGACGCGCGTTCCAGCCCCTCCGCTCCCTCCTTCCGCGCTTCGCTCCCTTCGCCGTCGCCTCCTCACGAGCTCCTGAGGACCACCAGCCGCTGGGTCGCCCTGGTCATCGCGACGTAGCGGTCGACCGCTCCCTCCACACCCCCGCCGAACGCCTCCGGATCGACCAGGGCGACCAGGTCGAACTCGAGGCCCTTGGACAGCTCCGGAGTCAGCGACCGGACCCGCGGCCGCGCCTCGAAACCGGGGGCACCGATCACACAGGCGATCCCCTCGCCGTGCTCGGCGAGCCAGCCGTCCAGGACGGTGTCCAGCTCCGCCACCGACCGGTGCTCGACGGGGATGCCGCTGCTGCGCACGGAGGTCGGCACGTTGGCGTCCGGCAGCGCGGCCCGGATCGCGGGTTCGGCCTCGGCCATGACCTCCTCCGGCGTCCGGTAGTTGATGCTCAGCGAGGCCACCGTGTTCCGGTCGAGCCCGATCCGCTCCAGCCGCTCCTGCCAGGACTCCGTGAAACCGTGCCTGGCCTGCGCGCGGTCCCCGACGATGGTGAAGCTCCGGGACGGGCAGCGCAGCAGCAGCATCTGCCACTCCGCGTCGGTCAGCTCCTGGGCCTCGTCCACCACGATGTGCGCGAACGGCCCGGCGAGCGGCTCCGGATCGGCGACGGGCAGGGCGGTCTCGTCGACCAGGGTGTCCTGGAGGTCGCGCCCGCGCAGCATCGTCACCGCGCCCTCGCCGTCGTCGTCGGCCTGTAGCAGGTCGCCGATGACGTCGGCCATCCGCGCGCGTTCGGCGGCGGCCGCGGCCTCCCGCCGGCGCCGGCGCCCCTCCGCCTCCGGATCGCCGAGCCGCTGCCGGGCCGCGTCCAGGAGCGGCAGGTCGGACACCGTCCAGGCCTGGGGCGCGTCCTTGCGCTGAAGTCTGCGGACCTCCTCGGGGGCGAGCCAGGGCGCGCACATCCGCAGGTAGGCGGGCACCGACCAGAGGTCGCCGACCAGGTCGGCCGCGTCGAGCAGCGGCCAGGCCCGGTTGAGCGTCTCGGTCAGCTCCCGGTCCTGTCGCAGCGACCTGCGGAACAGCTCGGGCGAGACCCCCTCGTCCTCGTCCAGCTTGTCCATCAGGATCGTGGCCAGCTCCTCCCAGATCTGTTCGCGGGCCTCGTTGTGCGGGGTGCCCGGGTCCGGCGCGTCGAACGCGTCGGACCAGTCCTCGGCGCTCAGCCAGAGGTCGGCCCAGTGGGTGGTCACCTCCATGCCCTCGGTGGGCGGCTCCTCGTAGAACCGGACGGCCTTCTCGATCGCCTTCACCATGTCGACCGAGGACTTCAGCCGGGCCGCCTCCGGGTCGGTCTCGGCCCCGGCCTTCGCCCCCTCCACGACGAGGTCCCGCACGGTGCAGGTGCGCACCCCCTCCTCGCCGAGGCTGGGCAGGACGTCGGCGACGTAGGCCAGGTAGGGCTGGTGCGGGCCGACGAACAGCACGCCGCCGCGCTGGTGGCCGAGCCGGGGGTCGGAGTGGAGCAGGTACGCGGAGCGGTGCAGCGCGACGACCGTCTTGCCGGTGCCGGGGCCGCCGTCGACCACCAGGGCGCCCCGGGACCCCGCCCGGATGATGGCGTTCTGGTCGGCCTGGATGGTGGCCAGCACGTCCCTCATCCGGGCCGAACGGTTGCCGCCCAGGCCGGCGATGAACGCGGACTGGTCGTCCAGCGCGGCGTGCCCCTCCAGGGCCTCGGCGGTGAACACCTCGTCCCAGTAGTCGCCGATCCGGCCACCGGTCCAGCGGTACCGGCGCCGGCTCGCCAGGCCCATCGGGTCGGCGTGGGTGGCCGCGAAGAACGGCTCGGCCGCGGGCGAGCGCCAGTCGACCAGCAGCCGGCGCCCCTCGCTGTCGGTGAGACCGAGCCGCCCGATGTACACCGGCTCCGGGTCGTCCGCGAGGACGACCCGCCCGAGGCACAGGTCCAGACCGAAGCGGCGCAGGGCGCGCAGCCGACCGGTCAGCCTGTGCACCTCGATGTCCCGGTCCATCGCCTCCCGGCCGAGGCCGCCCGGCGCGCGGCGCAGCACGTCGAGGCGGTCGGACAGCTCGGCGATCGACTGCGACAGGCTCTCCGCAACGGCCGCGAAGTGCCGTTCGTCCTCGCCGATCAGCGCCGGGTCGGCCTTGGCGGCGAGGCGGGCGGGAAGGTCGAACGCACTGGTGGTCTGGCGGTTCATGGCATCAGCTCCGATCTGAGGCCTGCGATTGTGCGCCACCGCGGGGGCCTTGCCGCAAGACCCCCCATGCGCTATACGTTGAGAGTGGCAAGGGGTGGGTTCTCCCCCTTCTTCTTCCTCCTTCTCCTCCCCGGGCGTGCTCGACCGCGCCTTGTTCCGCGTCTCCGGTCACGCCCCGCTCCGCGTCGCCCGGGGTCGCTCCGCGCCTAGCCGAGGCCGCGCCGTGACGGCAACCCCGGCTCACCCGGGAGGCTTACCGCGCAGCGGAGTTGGACCGCATCGGGTGGTGTCCGGGTGACGGCATCCGGAGCGGTTCGTTGGGTGCTACGGCGGGGGTGGGTGCCCCGGTGGCGGGCAACTGCCACCTCCCGCCGTGCGGTCCGAGCCACCGTCGGCCGCTCCACACCGCACCACCGATCCGAAGAGGTCCCGTCATGTCCGAACCATCTGCCACGCCGCAGTTCCCGAGCAGCCCGACGGGCTCGGCCGACGGCACCTCGGCCGGACCCGCCACTCCCAAGAGCCTGCTGGAGCAGATGCAGGAACTGCTCGCCTCCGTCACCGCCGACCTCGCCGAACTCCAGGGCTCCGGCTCCGGCTCCGGCTCCGGCTCCGGCTCCGGGAGCGCCGACTCCACCACCTATCCGACCGGCACGGACACCTCCGAGACCTCGGACGCGCCGGGCACGCGGTAGCCCGCCGCCTGCTCCTCCTCGGCCGGCCCGCCCCCACCGGGCGGGCCGCCGCCGTCCGGGGGACCACTGCCGGAGGGCGAGCCGCTGCTGCTCGCCGCACCGCCACCACCCGGTGGGCCGGCTTCGCCCGGCGGGCCGAGCCGGACCACCAGTAACGGCGCCCCGCCACCCACCGGCTCTCGCTCACGCTCCGCCCCGCCGAGCGCCGCGGGCTCCGTCTCCCCGGACCGGACCGCCGCCTCACGCAGCCGCCCGGTCAGGTCCTTGCACTCCGACACCGCGTCCACACCGTCGATGCAGGTCCAGTAGAGGCTCTCGGTGTCCGCTCCGCAGGCCAGCACCACCAGCGTCTCCCCGACCTCCTGGAGCAATCCGTCCAGCGCCCCCAGGGCCGGCGCCAAGTCCCCGAGGTCGGTGAGCCGCGCGGCCCGGCCGCCGCTCACCAGGGCCGCCCGGAGGACGGAGCGGTCCAGGCAGACCGCCGCGTGGGCCCCGGCCTCGGACAGCTGCTGCCCCAGCCCGGTGAGCTCCTCGTCCTCCGACTCCGCCAGCCTGGCGCCCACCGCCTCGGTGAGCAGCGCGGCCTGCCGCGCCTCGGCCAGCACGTCCGGTACGTGCCTGGCCTCGGCCAGGGCGTGCCGGGCCGTCTTGATCAGTCGCAGCGCCTCCATGGCCACCGCTCCTCCCGCTCGCTGTCGCCGTCGGCCCTGGCCGCCGGAAGGGGCGGCCCGAGCACTGACGGCTGGTCACGGCGAAAGCGTGCGAGCAATGGCCCGAGTGCGCATCCACGTTGTCAGAAGCTGTGGACAAGTCCCGGGTTGTGGATAACTTCCGTCCCTCACAAGGGTTGGTCGTCCACGTCTGAGTTGACGAAAGCCGCATTTTCAGCGGCCGGGTCGGCCTCGACCGTCTCCCGGTCGGCACCGGTCGTGTCCACCGGCACCGGGAAGCGACGCTCGTTCCGCTCGATCTTGGCCGCCAGTGCCTCCAACGGATCCACCCCGACCGCCGTGCAGAACTGGAGCAGGTACGCCAGCACGTCGGCGACCTCGTCGCGCACCCGGTGCGCGCGCTCCGGATCGGACATCACCGCGGCCGCCTGCTCGGGCGTCAGCCACTGGAAGATCTCCAGCAGCTCCCCCGCCTCCACGCTCAGCGCCGCCGCCAGGTTCTTCGGCGTGTGGAAGGGTTCCCACCGCCGGGCCGCCGCGAAGTCCACCAGCCGCTGCCGCAAGGCCTCCACGGTGGGCTCCGCCGGCCCCGTCGCTCGTTCGCTCACCCCTCCAGGTCTACCGCATCGCGGCTCGCCGCCCCACCGCCGGCCGGGGACGCCCCACCACCCTCCGGGGATTCGGCCGGCCCCTCCTGCTCCGCCGACGGGCCGTCGCCCGCCGACGCACGCCCGTCCGCACGCCCGTCCACCCCACCGGCCGCTTCCCCGCGCCCACCCTGGGCCGGCACCCGCGCCGCCTCCGGCCGCAGCACCGTGAACCCGGAGTCCGGATCCCGCCGGCACTCGACCAGTACCGCCCCGCCCCCGGGCGCGCCGCCCAGCGCCTCCCGTGCCGCCGCCGGCTCCTGCACGGCCGCGACCACCCGCAGCTGGCTGCGCTCCGCCATGTCCCGCGCCAGCCGGAGCAGTCCGGCGGTCTGCTCGGCGGAGAGCCCCGCACCCAGGTCCTCGGCCAGCACGGTGAGCTGCCGGTGCGCCCAGGGCACCTCGGCGGCCACGTCGAGGTCGAGCACCCCGGCCCCGGTCAGCAGCACCGCGGAGAAGGCGAGGTGGCGCAGCATCCCGTCGGAGGCCTGGTCGGCCCCGGTGCGCCCGAGGACGCCCTCGTCGAAGACGGCGAGGACCCGCCGCACGCCCGCGCTCTCGCGCTCGGCCAGGGTGAGCCCGAGCAGCGGGTGCGGTGCGGCGGCCTGCAGGGCTCGCAGCAGCTGCCCGTACCGGCGCGGGCACTCGTTGCTCAGCCGGGCGACGACGGCGGAGATGTTGGCGGCGTTGCTGCGCAGCCGGGCCTGCTGGTCGGCCCGGGCCCAGCCGCGCATCAGCGCGGGGACGGGGTGCAGCGGGAAGACCTCGCGCAGCGCGGTGAGCAGGTCCTCGGTGGCGGCGAGGACGAGGCACTCCCCGGCCGACGAGCCCGCGACCCGCAACGGCAGCTGCGCGGTGATCATCGTGCCGCTGGGGAACGGTGCCCGGATGTCGCCCTGGCGGGTGTCGTTGTGCCAGCAGACGTTGACCCGCCGGTTGCGGACGTCCTGCTCGCCGGTGTCCATCAGGGTCCGGCCGTCGAGGGTGAGCGACTCCCGGGCGATCCGGACCGGGCCGCCGGTGCGGATCACCACGTCGAGCCGGATCAGGCCGTGCGGCGAGCGGACGGTGCAGCCGAGGATGATCGCGTCCCGCCCGTGCGGGACGCACCCGTCCAGACCGCCGCGGACGGGCCCGGCGAGCGGGCCGGTGCGTTCGGGCAGCCCGTCCAGCGAGTCGGCGATCTCCTCGCCGAGGGCGAGCCGGGACAGCACGGCCAACGCGTCGAGGGCGTTGGACTTGCCGACCCCGGCGGGCCCGTGCAGCACGGTGAGGGGCGCGAGCGGCAACACCGCACGCCGGTAGGACTTGAACGAGGTGAGCCGGAGCTCCTCGACGGTGGGGCGCGGCACGGGCGGCCGGTCGGGCCCCGGGGCGGCCGGTCGGAGGTGGGCCGGCCCTGCGGGCCTGGTGGCGTCGCGGTTCACCCATGGGACGTTAGCCGCAGGCCGACCGGCAGAAACGTACCTTCAGCGCAGATTCATCCCAACGTGGCGCTCAGCGCAGGTACGCGGCCACCGTCACCGAGGCCGTCACCTCGACCGGCTCCGGCAGCTCCGCGAGCGCGGCGCCGAGCCGCTCCGGGTCGGTGTGCCAGGCGCTCGGCCCCATGCCGACGACGGTGCGCACGTCCTGCGGGCCGAGCCGCAGGGTGAACTCGACCTCCCGCCGCCCGGCCGGCTCCAGGTACGGCCCGAGCTTGTCGTCGATCCGCCGCTGCTTCTCCTCGTCCACCGACAGCAGCCCCAGCGCGTCCACGAGTTCGCGCAGGTGGCGGGCGGTCGGAGAGACCAGCAGCAGGGTGCCGCCGGGGCGCAGCACCCGGCGGATCTCGGGCCCGTTGCGCGGGGCGAAGACGTTGAGCATCAGCTCGGCCGAGGCGTCCCGCAGCGGCAGCGGGCGCCAGGCGTCGCACACCACGGCGCCGATCCGGGGGTGCGCCCTGGCGGCACGGCGCAGCGCGAACTTGGAGATGTCGAGGGCGGCGCCGACCGTCCCGGGCAGGGCGTCCAGGACGTGCGCCAGGTAGTGGCCGGTGCCGGCACCGAGGTCGGCGACCAGGCCGCCGGACTCGCCGGCGACGTCGGAGGCGGCCTGCGCCAGCGCCTCGGCGATCGGCCGGTAGTGCCCGGCGGCCAGGAAGTCCGCGCGGGCCGCGACCATCTCGGCGGTGTCCCCGGTGCCGGTGTGGGCGTCGCCGGCGAGGAGGCTGACGTAGCCCTGCTTGGCGAGGTCGAAGCTGTGCCCGGCCGGGCAGCGCAGGCTGCGGTCGTGCCGGGTGAGGGCCTGCGCGCAGTGCGGGCAGGCCAGGTAGCGCTCGATGTCCTGGAGCAAGGTTCCGTCTTCTCTCGCCGTACGCCCCGGCCGGTCGGGGCGCCAGCCAGCCTAACGACCTCGGCGGACCAGACGCCCCGGGCCACCGCCCCGGCAGCACCCGGCAACCCCCGGCAGGACCTACCTCGTCCCCCTCCCGGGCCCGAGCCCCGCGAGCGCCCGGCCCCGCTCCGCCCCGACGCGCAGCGCCAGCGCCACGAGCGCCTCCGGCGCACCGGGCCGCCCGCGGACCCCGGGAAAGGCGTTGACGTCCACGATGACCGGCTCGGCGGGCCCGTCGAGCAGGTCGACCCCGTACACGTCCAGCCCGAACACCTCGCCGACGCGCAGCGCGAGCGCGGCCCGCCCCGCGGACGGCTCCCAGTCCTCCGCCCGCCCCGACTTCCCCGTGCCGGTGGCCAGTTCGGACTGCCGCCGGGCCGCGAACACCTGCCCGTCGACCACCCACAGCTTCTGGTCCCAACCGCTCCCCGGGACGAACGGCTGCGTGACGACCGGCTCCTCGGGCCAGCACTCGGCGAGTTCGCGCAGCCGGGCCGGGCCGTCCACCCGGGCGACCAGGTCGTGCCGCCTGCTGTGCCGGCTCTTGACCACGAACGGGTAGGCCGGATCGACGAGTTCGCCCAGCCGTCCGACCGCGTCCGTGGGCGCGAAGGGCAGCCCGGCGGCGCGGGCGAGGTCGGCCATCCGCACCCGGTCCTGGCACAGCTCGGTGGCCGCCGCCGAGTTGACCACCGGCGCGCCCCTCCGCTCCAACTCCCCCGCCAGCGCCAGCGCCTGCGGCGTACGCGCCTTGAGCAGGTAGACGTCCGCGAGCCCGCCCACGGGCCCCGCGGGCGGGACGGCCGCCACCTCGTGCCCCTGCCTCACCAGCAGTTCGGCGGCCGCCGCCAGCACCGGATGCCCCGGGTCGCCGGTGATCAGCCCGACCTTCACAGCAGCTCCCCTTCGCCGAAGCCCAGGTGCCCGTACGGATCGCCGCCCGCGGGCACCAGTTCGGCGGGCCCGCCGGGCACCGACACGGCCGTCCCGCTGCGTGCCAGCCGCAGCACCGCCCGGGCGACCCGGGCCACCGCGTCCGGCACCTGCCGGAAGCTCGGGAAGTCGTTGACGTCCACCACGACCGGCCCGTCCGGCCCCAGCAGCACGTCGACCCCGTACAGGTCCAGCCCGAACACCTCGCCGACCTGCGCGACGATCCGCGCGACGCTCCCCGGCAGCGGCACCTGCCGCTCGCGCACACCCTGCCCGGGGTGTAGCGGGGAGGAACGTTCCGTCGCGAACAGCTCGCCGTCGACGCAGTACACCTTGAGGTCGGTCCCGGAGTTGGGCACGTACGGCTGCGCGATCAGCAGCCCCTCCCCCGCCAGCTCCGGCCCGACCTCCAGCAGTTGGCCGGGGTCGCGCACCAGCCGCACGGCGCGCCCGGAGCTGCCGTCGGCGGGCTTGACCACCAGCGGGTACTCGGCGGCAGGGATCTCCGC
Organism: Kitasatospora sp. NPDC057542; assembly: GCF_042801945.1. NCBI lineage: Bacteria > Bacillati > Actinomycetota > Actinomycetes > Kitasatosporales > Streptomycetaceae > Kitasatospora > Kitasatospora sp. NPDC057542. Next base: position 2,320 of record NZ_JBHVFE010000096.1, on the reverse strand, counting down.
CAGCCGCTCCCAGCGCGCGGCCGCGTACGTCACCGGGACGGGCAGGCCGCGGGTGCGGCCGATCACCGCGGCGAGCGCCTTGTCCCGGACCCCCCGGATCGAGCGCACGTCGTTCACCGTGGTGAGGCCGACGGCGGCGGCCGACTCCAGCAGGGTCAGCCCGGGCCCGCCGGACACGGTCTTGAGCACCCAGGCGTCGTGGCTGCCGGCCCGGACCTCCTCGGAGATCGCCAGCAGCGAGTCCCCGGGGCGCAGCACGTCCACCCGGTGCCCCCACGCGGTGAGTTGGCGCGCCACGTCGAGTGGCATGCCGTCGTGCCGGTAGTGTTCCTCCACCAGAAAGCAGAGCCTCATGGGCCTGTCTTCCCCCTTGCCTCGCCTCGTGCAGACGTCCGCCGTCCCCCTCGGCAGAGCTGTAAAGGCTTCAGCATGCACGCCGTGTCCGCACAAGATCGCTGCGAGCGGGTAAGCGTTCGGCAACAATCGGCCCCCGAGGCGTGACCGGAGGACCGGACCGCACGCGAAAACGGGTGGCACCTCGCCCCCGCCCCTGCTTGGATGCGGGCCGTGACTCCTGCCGATCATGCTCCCGACCGCCTCCTGCTCGACGAGATCGAGACCTACTACGACGCCGTGCCGCGCAGCGCCGCCCGTACCGAGGACTTCGGGCCGCTGACCCTGTTCGTCCGCGACGGGGCCGGCTGGCCGTACTACGCCCGCCCGGCCCTCGGCCACAACGGCCCGGCCGCCACCGCCGGGGACGTCCGCCGGGTGCTGGATCGGCAGCGGGAGCTGGGCGTGCCGGAGGCCTTCGAGTGGGTGGCCGAGCAGAACCCGGAGCTGCGCGCGGCGGTCGAGGCGGCGGGCCTGACGGTGCACGAGCACCCGCTGCTGGTGCTGGGCCCGCAGGACGAAGCGGCCCCGGCGCCCGAGCTGCCGGAACGGGTGGAGGTCCGGGTGCTGGCGCCGGATGCGCCGGAACTGGCGGCCGCCATCGCCGTCCCGCACCTGGCCTTCGCCGAGCCGGGCACCGCCGTCGGCCCGGCCGGCACGGCCGAACTCGCCGAGAGCGCGGCGACGCTGACGGTCGACGGCACGGTGGAGCGGATCTCCCGTCGGATCACCGCCGGCACCACCGTGCTCGCCGCGGCCCTGGAGGACGGCACGGCGCTGTGCGCGGGCCAGCACAACCCGGTGGGCCCGGTCACCGAAGTGGCCGGGGTGGGCACGCTCCCGTCCGCGCGCCGTCGCGGGCTGGGCCTGGCGGTCACCGCGGCCCTGGTCGCGCACGCCCGGGCTAACGGGGTGCGGACGGTGTTCCTGTCCGCCGCCGACGAGGACGTCGCCCGGATCTACCGCCGGGCCGGCTTCCGCGCCTTCGCGACGGCCCTGATCGCGGAGCCGCCCGCCCAGCAGGAGACCGGTGACCAGCAGAAGGCCGCCGCCCCGCAGGAGGCCGCCGTCCAGTAGAACCCCCTCCGCCCGGCAGGAGCCCGGCGCGCAACGGCCCGGGGAGCCCCGACGGGGCGGCGACGGTCAGTCGTCGTCCTCGTCCTCCTCGTCCGCCCCGGTGACGCCTTCCCCCTCCGCCTCGTCCACCACCCAGGCCGCCAGCCTCTCGGCGACGCCCGAGACCCCGAGCCGCCCCTCGCGGATGGCCCGGGAGAGGCTGCGCACCTCGCGGGCGGTGGTGGCGACGGTGCAGCCGCTGGCGACGAGATAGGCGTAGGCGACGGCGGTGGCGAAAAGTTCGTTGGTCTTCTCCAGCGCGGGCACCCGGATCAGCTGGTGCATCAGCGCGGCGGCACGGTCCTGTGGTTCGGGGTAGACCGCGATGTCGAATATCTCGGCCTGATGGCGGGTGACCGCCGCGAGCAGCGAGCCGTAGTCGGTGACCTGCGGGTCACCGGGCGTGTACTGCTCGGCGGTCATGAGCAGCCACGAGAGGTCGACCTCCAGCTTCAACGGCGCACGTCCTGGAGGTCGCCCGGCTCCCCGAACTCGGCGAGGAAGGCCGTCTCGTACTCCTTCATGAACTGCGCAGCCGCGTCCACGAAGGCCCGTCCGGACTCGCCCATGTCCTGTTGGACCAGGCGCTCGATGTACTGGTTCATGCTGATCCCCTGCTGCTCCGCCCGTTCCCGGGCCATCTCGGCGGTCGTGGCGTCGACCCGCACGTTCAGCTGCTTCTTACCCATGCCGCTCAAGCTAGCGCTCAAGTGCTAGCACAACAAGGGCGTGCGCACACCGCCCGCACACCTGCCGCACGCCGCCGCGCAACCCTGCCGTCACCAGGACGCCGAACGGGCCGGGCCCGTTG
>NZ_JBHVFE010000095.1:0-23449 GCF_042801945.1 Kitasatospora sp. NPDC057542 | reverse complement strand
GCTTGATGTCCATGGCGGTCACGCTCCTCGGACGACGACGACGGGGCAGGGGGAGTGCTGGGTGACGTGGGACGAGACCGAGCCCAGGACCGGCCCCGGGGTGGCGGCTGCACCAGCCGTCCCAGGCGGAGGAGACCATCTCGGTCACGTCGTGGCGGGCGGTCCAGTCCAGCTCGCGGTGGATCAGGTCGGCGGAGGCCACGACCCGGGCCGGGTCGCCGGGGCGGCGCGGGGTCACCTCGGCGGTGGTGTCGTAGCCGGTGACCTTGCCGATCACCTCCAGCATCTCCTTGACGCTGACGCCCTCGCCGCGGCCGATGTTCAGCACCAGGGAGGTCGCGCCGGCCGGGTCGGCGGCCAGCCGCTTGGCGGCCGCCACGTGCGCCGAGGCGATGTCGGAGACGTGGATGAAGTCGCGGACGCAGGTGCCGTCCGGGGTCGGGTAGTCGTCGCCGAAGATCCGCGGCGCCTGGCCGGCGGTGAGCCGCTCGAAGACCATCGGGATCAGGTTGAACACCCCGGCGTCGGAGAGCTCGGGGGAGGCGGCGCCGGCCACGTTGAAGTAGCGCAGGGCCACGGTGGACATGCCGTGCGCCTTGCCGGCCGCGGCGACCAGCCACTCGCCGGCCAGCTTGGTCTCGCCGTACGGGCTCATCGGGGCGCAGGGCGTGGACTCGGTGACCAGGTCGACGTCGGGCATGCCGTAGACCGCGGCGGAGGAGGAGAAGAGGAAGCGCTTCACCCCGCCCTCGGCGGCGGCCTCCAGAACGGTCTGCAGGCCGATCATGTTCTCGCGGTAGTACAGGAACGGCTGCTCGACGGACTCGCCGACCTGCTTCTTGGCGGCGAAGTGCAGGATGCCCTCGACGCCGTGCTCGCGGATCGCGGCGTCCAGGACGGCGCGGTCCAGGGTGGAGCCCTCGATCAGGGGGACGCCGGCCGGCAGCCTGGAGGCGTCGCCGGTGCTGAGGTCGTCCAGGACGGCGACGCGCTCCCCGGCGTCGAGCAGCTGTCGGACGACGTGTCCGCCGATGTATCCGGCACCGCCGGTGATCAACCAAGTCATGTGCCGATCCTAGGGGCGCATCCGATCGGCACGTTCGGGCGAGTCGGGGTCGCAAATCGGACAAAACGGTGAAAAACTGGCAAAGATTTTCGTGCTCTCATGCCCGCGCCCCGGCGTGGTGACGAATCGGAGGCAGCCAGGTGCGCCGTCACAGGGAACATATCCGCCGCCTGCCCGCCGGGCCGCGGCGGACCGGGCCGAGGGCGCTGTCCGGGCGGCTGCCGGGGGCGGTCGCGGTCGTGGTGGCGGCCGCGCTGGCGCTGGCCGGCTGCAGCAGCGGCTCGTCCTCCTCGTCCACCGCCGCCGCCACCGCCGCCGCCACCGGCTCGCCCACGGCCACCGGCTCGCCCACGGCCTCCGGCTCCCCGCAGGCCTCGCCGACGCCCGGCCAGCCGAACGGCGGGACCCAGTTGCAGGACGCCTACCAGATGGTGATCGCCAACGTGCTTCCCTCCGTGGTGCAGATCACCACCGGCGAGAGCCTCGGCTCCGGGATCGTCTACGACGACAAGGGCGACATCGTCACCAACGCCCACGTGGTCGGCACCGCGACCACCTTCACGGTGACCCTCGCCAACAGCACCACGGCGCTGGACGCCACCCTGGTCGGCAGCTACCCCGACTCCGATCTCGCGGTGATCCGGCTGAGCAGCCCGCCGAGCGGTCTCAAGCCGGCGAGCTTCGGCGACTCGAGCAAGGTCCAGATCGGCCAGATCACCCTCGCCATGGGCAGCCCGCTGGGGCTCTCCAGCAGCGTCACCCAGGGCATCGTCTCGGCCGTCGGGCGGACCGTCACCGAGCCCCAGGGCGCCGGGTCGCCGGGCGCCACCATCGGCAACATGGTGCAGACCTCGGCGGCGATCAACCCGGGCAACAGCGGTGGCGCGCTGACGAACCTGGACAGCCAGGTGATCGGCATCAACACGCTCGCCGCGACCGAGCCGCAGACCAACGGCGCGGCCGCTCCCGGCATCGGTTTCGCCATCCCGGCGAGCACCATCACCAACATCGCCAACCAGCTGATCAATCAGGGCAAGGTCACCAACTCCGGCCGGGCCGCGCTCGGCGTCACCGCCCGGACCAGCTTCAACCAGCAGTTCCAGCCGGCCGGCGCGGTCATCGTGGCGGTCACCCCGGGCGGCGCGGCGGCCTCGGCGGGGCTCCAGGCCGGGGATGTCATCACCAAGATCGACGACACCCAGGTCGACTCGCTGAACGCGCTCACCACCGCGCTCGCCTCGCTCACCCCGGGCAGGCACGTCACCGTCACCTACACCCGGGGCGGCACCACCAAGACCGTCGACGTCACCCTCGGTGAACTGGGAACGCCCTGACCGCCTCCCCCCAGCCCCGGTACGGGGACGCCGGGCCGCACGCCGCGCAAGGGTTCAGCGGACCGGGTGCCGTACCGGACCGGCGCCGGGACCCCGCCTCGCCTCGACGGGGTCCCGGCGCACTGCCGTGTCCGTGCCGTGCCGCCCCTTGCCGGGTGGCTGCGCGGGCGGGGTCAGCGCCGGGCGGGGTCAGTGCCGGGCGGTGCGGGTGCGCCAGGGGAGTTCGACGGTGACGGTGGTCGGGCCGCCCTCGGGGCTGTCCACCACGAAGACCCCGTCCACCGCCCGGATCCGCTCGGCCAGCCCGGCCAGGCCGCTGCCCGGGTAGGGGGCCGCGCCACCCTTGCCGTCGTCCTGGACCAGCACCATCAGCTGGTTGTCCGAGCGCCAGACCTCGACCGAGGCGGAGCGGGCGCCGGCGTGCTTGGAGACGTTGGTCAGCAGCTCGCTGACGGTGAAGTAGGCGATGCCCTCGACCGCCGAGTCCGGGCGCTCGGGCTGCCCGTCCGGGCCGCTCAGGTCGACGTTCACCCGGACCCCGCCGGGGACGGTGCAGCGGGCGGCGACCGAGGACAGTGCGGCGTCCAGGCCGCGGTCGGTGAGCACCGCCGGGTGGATGCCGCGGGCCAGGTCGCGCAGCTCCTGGAGGGCCAGCTTCACCTCGCCGTGGGCGTTGTCGACCATCCGGGTGGCGGCCGCCATGTCGTCCTCGGTCTCCACCTCGCGCAGCCGCTCCTTGGCCATGCCGAGGTCCATCGCCAGCGCGACCAGCCGGGCCTGGGCGCCGTCGTGCAGGTCGCGCTCGATGCGGCGCAGGTCGGCGGCGGCGGTGTCGACCACGGTGCCGCGGTCGTCCTCCAGCTCGCGCACCCGCTCGGCCAGGGCGCCCGGGAAGAGCAGCGACTCGATCAGGATGCGGTCGACCGCGGCCAGCGCGCGGACCACCCAGGGCAGCACCGGCCAGAGCACGATCACCGAGACCAGGGTCAGCGTGAAGCTGAGCACGCCCCAGGGCAGCATCAGCACGTTGTAGAGCGCCGAGCGCCAGTTCAGCAGGTCGGTGAGCTGGGCGATGGTGTAGCCGACCATCCCCGGGCGGCGGGGCTTCACCGGTTCCGGCTCGTCGATCCCGGAGCCGTACGCCGACCGGGCCCGCTGCCGGCCCAGCGCCCCCAGGGAGCGCGAGACGGCCAGGCCGCCGGCCAGCAGCGGCAGGCCGATCACGGTGATCGACAGCCCCAGGCCGACCGAGAGCGTGGTCACGGCCAGCACGAAGCCGAAGATGCCGAGCGGCAGGTTGAGCAGCAGTCGGCCGATCTGGTGCCACATCCTCTTGCCGTACAGCGGCGGGCGCTCCATCCGAGCGTCCTGCTCCTTGATGGCGTCCACGGCGCGGTGCAGCGGCTTCATCCGGATCTACCGTCCCTCTTCGTCGTGCGGCTGGACCAAGCTTCCCGAACCGGGGGCGGCGTATGCCATGGGGGTGATACATCTTCCCAGCCGGGGGTTATCCCCACCCCCGGGCCCGGTCGCCGGACGCCCGACAGGGTGTCCACCGGCCGTCTTGCGGATCGGGCAGGGTTCGGGCGGAGCGGAGCCGTCCCCTTAGACTCACGCTTTGGCCATGGTTGGGCCTGGGAGAACAAACGTCGTAGAACTGTCCTGAGGGCGGGTTCACGGCCGAGGTGGAGGCGAAGACATGGAGGGGAAGCACACGGCTGCCGTCGTGGCCGACCCGGCGGTCGGCAGCGGCTACTTCGACGCGTACGCCGCGATGGGCCTCATGGCCGTCGTCGGGGTGCTCTTCGTCGCCGTGGCGTTCACCGCCAACCGGTTGCTGCGGCCCGTGGTGTACTCGCCCGAGAAACTCCTCGCCTACGAGTGCGGAGTGGACCCGGTGGGCGAGGACTGGGCGCACACCCAGATCCGCTACTACGTGTACGCCTTCCTGTACGTGATCTTCGCGGTCGACGCGATCTACCTGTTCCCCTGGGCAACCGTCTTCGCCTCCGCCGGTTACGGCGCCGGAACGCTGGTCGAGATGTTCCTGTTCATCGGCTTCCTCGCGGTCGGGCTGCTCTACGCCTGGAAGAAGGGTGTTCTGGAATGGACGTGACGCACTCCCACTCGCACGGCGGCGCGCAGGGCGGTCCCGTCCCGCTCGGCCTGCCGGACCCCGCGCGCCCCGGCGCCGTCGAGCGCCGCGGCATCGGCCCGCTGGCCCGGCTCGCGCCGGACCCCGTCAAGGTGGTGCTCAACTGGGGCCGCCGCTACAGCCTCTGGTGCTTCAACTTCGGGCTGGCCTGCTGCGCGATCGAGTTCATCGCCGCGTCCATGGCCAAGCACGACTTCATCCGGATGGGGGTCATCCCGTTCGCGCCCGGACCTCGTCAGGCTGATCTGATGATCGTTTCCGGGACGGTCACCGACAAGATGGCGCCCGCCGTCAAGCGCCTCTACGAGCAGATGCCCGAGCCGAAGTACGTCATCTCCTTCGGCGCCTGCTCCAACTCCGGCGGCCCGTACTGGGACTCGTACTCGGTCACCAAGGGCGTGGACCAGATCATTCCGGTGGACGTCTACGTGCCCGGCTGCCCGCCGCGGCCGGAGGCGCTGCTCCAGGGCATCCTCAAGCTCCAGGAGAAGATCGCCGCCGAGTCCCTGCCGGACCGCTACACCGCGCCCGCGGCGGCGCTGCGCCGCCCGCTGGTGGCCGGGCCCGCGGGCGGTTCCGAGGCCGGTTCCCCGACCGGGGCGCCGACCGGCCCTTCGACCCAGGGAGGGGTCTCGTGACGTCCGCCGAGCAGTGCGCGGCGTCGGTCGGGGAGTGGGCGACCGGCGCCGAGGCGTACGGGCTGATCACCGTCGACGTCCCGGCCGAGAACTGGATCGAGGCGCTCACCAACGCCCGGGACGTCCTGGGTCTGGGCTTCTTCGACTGGCTGAGCGCCGTCGACGAGCTCGCCGAGGGCTTCTCCGTGGTCGCGCACCTGGCCGCCGTCGAGGCGCCGGGCGTGCGGCACCTCGCGCTGCGCACCCGGGTGCCGCGCGACCGGGCGGCGCTGCCGACCGCCGTCCCCGTGTACGCGGGTGCCGCCTGGCACGAGCGCGAGACCCACGAGATGTTCGGCATCGACTTCCCCGGGCACCCTTACCTGGCCACCCTGCTGCTGCCGGACGGCTTCGAGGGGCACCCGCTGCGCAAGGAGTTCGTGCTCGCCGCCCGGGTCGCCAAGGACTGGCCGGGAGCCAAGGAGCCGGGCGAGTCCGACCACGGCGCCGGGCCGGCCCGGCGCAAGATGCAGCCGGCCGGTGTGCCGGACCCGAACGAGTGGGGGCCGCTCAAGGGCACCCTGCCGCCGGTCGCCGAGCGGCCCGCGCGCGGTGCGCGGGCGGCGGGTGCGGCGGCGCGGACGCCCCGGGCGGCCGCTGGTGCCGCCGCCGCTGGTGAGGGCGGCGCGCCGGTGCGGGCGGACCGGCCGCGGCGGACCCGGTCGGTGTCGGAGGGCTCGGCGAGCCAGGCGGCCGACGAGGCTCCTGCGACCGTTCCGGCCGAGGGTGCCCCGCCGGTGCGGGCGGACCGGCCGCGGCGGACCCGGTCGGTGTCGGAGGGCTCGGCGAGCCAGGGGGCCGACCGGACGGCCGGCGAGCCGACGGCCGAGCCCGCGGCTCCCGTACGCCCCCGGTCCTCCGACGCGCCCTGGCACAACCCGGTGCCCGCCCACGACGAGAAGCCGTCGGCCGGCGAACCGGGTGAGCAGAAGGACGAGACCTCGGCCGGGGCGGCCGACCAGGACGGAGACGGCACGTGAACCTGCTCGACACGGTGCTGCGCTGCGTCGCCACCCTCGTCGTCTTCCTGGTCTTCCCGCTGGTCATCGGCCAGACCGAGCACAAGGTCATGGCGCACATGCAGGGCCGGCTCGGCCCGATGTACGCGGGCGGCTTCCACGGCTGGGCGCAGCTCGTCGCGGACGGCGTGAAGTTCGCGCAGAAGGAGGACATCGTCCCGGCCGGGGCGGACCGCCGGATCTTCCAGCTGGCACCCGCCGTCTCGCTGCTGCCGTACCTCTTCGTGCTGCTGGCGGTCCCGGTCGGCCCGGACGGCTTCGTCGGCCAGGCCGTCGACGCCGGTCTGTTCTTCGTGCTGGCCGTGATGGGCGTCGGCGTGATCGGCAAGCTGATGGCCGGCTGGGCCTCGGCGAACAAGTTCTCGCTGCTCGGCGCCCTGCGCACGGCCGCGCAGCTGATGTCGTACGAGCTGCCGATGGTGCTGGCGGCGGCCTCGGTGGCGATGGCCGCCGGCACGCTGTCGCTGCCCGGGATCGTGGACGCCTGGCAGTGGTACTGGCTGCCCTGGCAGATCATCGGCGCGTTCGTCTTCTTCACGGCCGGGCTGGCCGAGCTCCAGCGCCCGCCGTTCGACATGCCGATCGCCGACTCGGAGATCATCTTCGGCGCGTACACCGAGTACACCGGTCTGCGGTTCGCACTGTTCCTGCTGTCCGAGTACGTGGGCATCCTGGTGGTGTCCGCGTTGACCGCGGTGCTCTTCCTGGGCGGCTGGCACGGACCGCTGCCGGACCAGCTCGGCTGGCTCTGGACGATCCTCAAGACCTTCGCGCTGGCCTTCGTGGTCATCTGGCTGCGGGTCACCTACCCGCGCCTGCGCGAGGACCAGCTGATGCGCTTCGCGTGGACGGTGCTGATCCCGCTCGCGCTGGTCCAGCTGGCCCTCACCGGCATCATCAAGGTGGCGATCTCATGAGCTTTCCCGGTGTCGGCCTCGCCAAGGGGCTGGCCGTGACGCTGCGGACGATGACGAAGAAGAGCGTCACCGCGCAGTACCCCGACGTGCAGCCGGTGCTGCCGCCGCGTTCGCGCGGCGTCATCGCGCTGCTGGAGGAGAACTGCACGGTGTGCATGCTCTGCGCGCGCGAGTGCCCGGACTGGTGCATCTACATCGACTCCCACAAGGAGACGCTGCCGGCCGCCGAGCCGAACGCCCGGGCCCGCACCCGCAACGTGCTGGACCGGTTCGCCATCGACTTCTCGCTCTGCATGTACTGCGGGATCTGCATCGAGGTGTGCCCCTTCGACGCGCTGTTCTGGTCGCCGGAGTTCGAGTACGCGGAGACCGACATCCACGAGCTGACCCACGAGCGGGAGAAGCTCCGCGAGTGGATGTGGACCGTCCCCGCGCCGCCGGCGCTGGACCCGGCGGCCGAGGAGCCCAAGGAGGTCGCCACCGCGCGCAAGGCGGCGGACAAGCTGGCCGCGACTGCCGCGGCGGCTCTTGAGGAGAAGGGTGACGACGCGTGATCGGTGCCGCCACGCTTCTCGCGGCGACCGGTTCCCTGGAGCCGGCCGCCCGTTCGTTCCTGTCCCCGACCGGCCAGGAGATCGTCTTCCTGCTGGTCGGCATCGCCGTGCTCGGCTCGGCCGTGGTCTCCGTGACCACCCGGCAGCTGGTGCACGCGGCGCTCTGGCTGGTGGTCGCGCTCGGCGGGCTGGCGGTGGAGTTCCTGCTGCTCACGGCCGAGTTCATCGCCTGGGTGCAGGTGCTGATCTACCTCGGCTCGGTGGTCGTCCTGGTGCTGTTCGGGCTGATGCTCACCAAGGCACCGATCGGGCGCTCGCCGGACGCCGACTCCAAGAACCGCTGGGTGGCCCTGGTCGTGGCGCTGGCCTCGGCCGGGACGCTGGTCACGCTCGTGGTCGACGCCTTCCGGACCTCCTGGGTCGACCTCGGCCGGGGCGGCGGCTCGGCCGCCGTCACCGGGGCCAGTCTGTTCCGGTACTGGGTGCTGCCCTTCGAGGCGCTGTCCGTGCTGCTGCTGGCGGCCCTGGTCGGCGCGATCGTGCTGTCGCGCGGCTCCAAGCGGCGGGTGCCGGCGCCGCGGGCGGGCAAGCTGCGCGCCGGCCGGCCGGTCGGGTCCGACGGGACGGTCGCCGCCACCGCGCCGAAGCCGGCTCCGGCGGTCTCCGAGCAGTCGACCCCTGAGCAGGAGGGCTGATGCACCTCGCCTACCCCGTCGTCCTCGCCGCGCTGCTGTTCAGCGTCGGCGTGTACGGCGTGCTCGCCCGGCGCAACGCCGTCCTGGTGCTCATGTCGGTCGAGCTGATGCTCAACGCCGTCAACCTCAACCTGGTCGCCTTCGACGCCTGGCTGCGGGACTCGCTGCACGCCGGGCAGGCGCTCACCCTGTTCACCATCACCGTCGCCGCCGCCGAGGTCGGGCTGGGGCTCGCCGTCGTGCTGCTGCTGTTCCGGGCCCGGGGCACCGCGGACATCGACCGGGCCACCGCGCTCGGCGACCCGGCCGAGACGCTCGCCGTCGAGGAGACGCCCGTCGGCGCCGAGGCGCCGACCGGATCCGAGGCACTGAAGGGCCAGGCCGCCGCATGAACCTCGCCCTGCCCGCACTCGTCCCGGCGCTGCCCGCGCTCGGCGCCGCCGCGACCCTGGCCGTCGGCAAGAAGGCGCCCGGCCTGGCCCGGCCGCTGGCGATCGTCCCGGTCGCCGCCTCGGCGGTGCTCGCCCTGGTGGTCGCCCTCCAGCTCGGCACCGGCCAGGCCCTGGACGCCGCCACCCGGCTCACCCCGACCGGCGGTCCGGACATCGCGCTCGCCCTCCACCTGGACGGCTTCAGCTCGCTGATCTCGGTGCTGGTCGGCCTGGTCGCCACCTGCGTCCAGGTCTACTCGACCGCGTACCTCAAGGAGGACCCGCGCTACCCCTCGTACGCTGCGCTGGTCTCGCTGTTCACCGCGGCGATGTTCCTCGTGGTCTACTCGGGCGACCTGATCGTGCTGCTGGTCGGCTGGGAGGTCATGGGCCTGTGCTCGTACTTCCTGATCGGCCACCACTGGGAGACCGCGGACGCCCGCTCGGCCTCGTTGAAGGCCTTCCTGGTCACCAAGCTCGGTGACGTGCCGTTCCTGTTCGGGATCTTCCTGCTCGGTGCGGACGCCGGCAGCTTCCGTGTCACGGACGTGCTGGCGGCCGCGACGGAGGGCAGGCTCGGACACCCGACGCTGACCGCCCTGCTGCTGCTCGCCGGCGTGGCCGGCAAGAGCGCGCAGTTCCCGCTGCACACCTGGCTCCCGGACGCGATGGCCGGCCCGACCCCGGTCTCCGCGCTGATCCACGCCGCCACCATGGTCGCGGCCGGCATCTACCTGGTCGCCCGGCTGCTGCCGGTGTTCCTGCTGTCGGGCGCGGCGCTGGTCGTGCTCGCGGTGATGGCCGCCGTGACGATGATCGGCTCGGCGCTCTGCGCGCTCGCCCAGGACGACCTCAAGCGGGTGCTCGCCTACTCCACCGTCGGCCAGCTCGGCTACATGGCCGGCGCGCTCGCCGCCGGGGACCGCGAGGCCTCGGTCTTCCACCTGGTCAGCCACGGCGCGTTCAAGGCGCTGCTGTTCCTGGCCGCCGGTGTGGTGATCCACGCCGCGCACACCAACTCGATCTCCGCGATGTCCCGCATCCCGGGGCTGCGCAAGCGGGTGCCGGACGCCTACTGGACGATGGGCATCGCGCTGGTCGCGCTGGTCGGGCTGCCGCCGTTCTCCGGCTTCTTCAGCAAGGAGGCGGTGCTGACCGCCGCCGAGCACGCCGCCAACGGCGAGGCGCTGACCAACGGGCTCGGCCCGGCCTCGGCGGTGCCGCAGGCGGCCGGGTGGATCGTGCTGATCTCCGCCGGGCTCACCGCGCTGCTCACCGCCGCGTACGCGACCAGGCTCTTCCTGCTGGCCTTCCACAGCCCGGCCGGTGCCGCCGCGGCCGCACCGCAGGTGCTGCCCGCCGCCGACCGGGGCACCGTCACGGCCGACCACGAGAACGGCGCGCCGTACTCGCCCGAGCTCGACGAGGCCGACCCGGCCACCGCCGAGCCGCCCGCGATGCGCTGGCCGCTGTGGGTGCTGGCCGTTCCGACCATGGGCTTCGGCGTCCTCGGTCTGCGCTCGGACTGGCTGCCCGCGCTGCTGGACGGCGGCTCGCTGCGGCCCTCCGCGGTCACCGCCGTCACCGGGACCGGGCTCGCCGTGGTCGGCGTGCTCGCCGCGTACGGCGCCTGGCGCTCGGCGACCGCCCGGCTGGGCACCGGCCGTCCGGCCCCGGCCGTCGCGGGCCGGGTGCCCGAGCAGGGCGGAGCCCCGGCCACCGAGGTGATCGTCGGCGACCCCGGGCGCACCCTGCTCGGCCCGCTGTTCGGCCCGGCCCGGCACGGCTTCGGCGTCGACCGGCTGTACCACGCGCTGTTCGTCCGCCCGGTGGGCGCCGCCGCCGAGCTGGTCCGCTTCCTCGACCGCGAGGTCGTCGAGACCTACGTGCGCGGCAGCGGAGCGGGTGCCAACCTGCTGGGCCGGGCCGTCCGGCTCGCGCAGACCGGAAACGCGCAGACGTACCTCAGCGCCCTGCTGGCCGCGGTCGTCCTGCTGGCCGTCCTGGTGGCGGTGTAGCCGGTGCCGCTCTCCTCCACCTCCGTCCCCTCGACCGCTCCCGGGAGCCCCCGATGAACGCAGTCCTCATCGCCCTCCTGGTGCTGCCGCTGCTCGGCGCCGCGCTCACTCTGGCGCCGGTGTTCGGGCCGGACCGGGCCGTCGCCGACCGGCGGGCACTGCGGCTGAACACCGTCGTCACCGGCGCGGTGTTCCTGCTCACCGTCGCCCTCGCGGCCGGCTTCGACCACGACGAGCCCGCCCGGATGCAGGCCACCACCGACGTGTCCTGGATCCCGGCCCTGCACGTGCGCCTCCACCTCGGGGTGGACGGCATCTCGCTGCCGCTGATCGTGCTGACCGCGCTGCTCACCTTCCTCTGCGCGCTGTACTCGGAGAAACGGCTGCCGGAGGGGGACGCCCGGGGCGGAACCCCCGATGAGCCCCGTCCGTCCGCGCAGGCCTTCGTCGGGCTGTTCCTCCTCCTCGAAGTCGGCATGCTCGCCACCTTCGCGGTGCTGGACCTCCTGCTCTTCTTCCTGGCCTTCGAGATCGTGCTGATCCCGATGTACTTCCTGATCGCCCGCTGGGGGAGCGGCGCGAAGGTCCCGGCCGCCAACCGGTTCATCCTCTACACGCTGCTCGGCTCGGCCGTGATGCTGCTCGGCTTCCTGCTGATCGGCAGCAAGGCCGGCACCTTCGACATGCAGGCCCTGGCCGCCGCGCACGGCGGCGGCCTGAGCCACACCACCCAGGTGATCGCCGCGCTGGCGATCCTGGTCGGGCTCGCGGTCAAGGCCCCCGCCTGGCCACTGCACAGCTGGCTCCCCGACGCGCACACCGCCGCCCCGACGGTGGGCTCGGTGCTGCTCGCCGGCGTGCTGCTGAAGATGGGCACCTACGGTCTCGTCCGCGTCCTCCTCCCCGCCGTGCCGGACGGCGCCGCCACCCTGGCCCCCTACCTGGGCGCCTTCGCGGCCGTCGGCATCGTCTACGGCTCACTGGCCTGCCTGGCGCTGGCCCGCCCCGGATCCAAGGGCGACCTCAAGCGCCTGATCGCGTACTCCTCCGTCGGCCACATGGGCTTCGTGCTGCTCGGCATCGCCTCCCTCACCCCGGTGGGCGTCAACGGCGCGCTGTTCGCCAACATCGCCCACGGTCTGATCACCGGTCTGCTGTTCTTCGTCGTCGGCGCGCTCAAGGACCGCTACGGCACGGCCGACCTCGACACCCTCTCCGGCGCCACCGGCGCCGCCCTGTACGGCCGGGCCCCGCGGCTCGGCGCGCTGCTCGCCTTCGCCGCCGTCGCCAGCCTCGGCCTGCCCGGCCTGGCCGGCTTCTGGGGCGAGCTGCTCGCCATGTTCGGCGCGTTCGACCCGGCCGGCGGCCTGTCGCGCCCCGCGTTCGTCACCTACATGGTCCTGGCCGGCCTCGGCACCCTCCTCACCGCCGCGTACCTCCTGATCGTGGTCAAGCGCGTCTGCATGGGGGACCCCGGGCAGCCCGCACCGGTGGCCGAGCTCGCCGACCTGCGCCCGTACGAGGCCGTCAGCTGGACGCCGCTGGCCGCGCTCACCCTGCTCGCCGGCCTGTGGCCCGCGCTGCTGCTCGGCCTCTCCGACCCCGCCGTCAAGCACCTTCTCGGGGGTGGCTGACCGTGCTCGCAGCCCAGACCGCCGCACTCGGACCTCACTCCACGGGGCAGCACACTGTGACCTCCCTCGCCGTAGCCAACCCGGGCAGCCTGATCCAGTCCGTGGACTGGGTGGCGATCGCGCCCCCGCTGATCGCCGCCGTGGCCGCCCTCGCCGTGCTGCTCACGGACCTGTTCCTGCCCGAGCGGCACAAGAAGTGGCTCGGCCGCCTCACCGCGGCCGGACTCGCCCTCGCCCTCATCGCGCTCCTTCCCCTCACCGGACCGTCACCCCGGGCGACCTTCTGCGTGCAGAACGTAGCAGGGGGGTCTGACAACGGCGGCTGCTCGTACGTCGCCGACCACTTCGCCCTGGTGTTCCAGCTGCTCGCCCTCGGCGGCGCGCTGATCGCGGCGCTGCTGTCGGTGCACACCGTGGAGAGCGAGAGGCTGCCGCGCGGCGAGTACTGGTTCCTGCTGCTCTCCAGCGCCACCGGCGCCGCCCTGCTGCCCGCCTCCCGCGACCTCGCCACCATGGTGATCGCCCTGGAGGTCGCCTCGCTGCCCGCCTTCGCCCTGGTCGCGCTGCGCCGGGACGGCCGGGGCGCGGAGGCCGCGCTCAAGTTCTTCGTCTCCTCGGTGACCGCGACCGCCGTGATGCTGCTCGGCGTCGGCTTCGTCTACGCGGCCGGCGGCAGCCTGCACCTCGACGCCGTCGCCCGGGGCCTGGAGCACGCCCCCGGGCAGCTCAAGCCGCTGGCCGAGACGGGGGCCGTGCTGACCCTGGTCGGCTTCGCCTTCAAGGTCGCCGCCGTCCCGTTCCACTTCTGGGTTCCCGACACCTACACCGGCGCCCCGCTGCCGGTGGCCGGCTACCTCTCGGTGGTCGGCAAGGCGGCCGGCCTGTCCGGGCTCGCGCTCGCCACCACCATCGCCTTCCGCCCGTACGCCCACACCTGGGGCCTGGTGCTCGCCGTGCTGGCGGCCGTCACCATGACCGTCGGCAACGTCGGCGCGCTGCGGCAGCGCTTCGACACCCGGTACAGCGCGGTGCGGCTGCTCGCCTGGTCCTCGGTCGGCCAGGCCGGGTACCTGCTGGTGCCGCTCGCCGCGGCCGGCTACGCGCCCACCGGCGTCGACCCCCTCGGCGCCACCGCGGCGTACGCGCTCATCTACGGCGTGGTGAACCTCGGCGCCTTCGGGGTGGTCGCCGCCGTCGGACGCCGGGCCGGGACCAGCGTGGACGACTTCCGCGGCCTGTTCGCCCGCAGCCGCTGGACGGCGCTGGCGCTCGCCTTCTTCCTGCTCTGCCTGGCCGGGCTGCCGCCGGGCGTGGTCGGCCTGTTCGGCAAGGTCGTGGTGTTCCGCGCGGCGGTCGACGCCGGACTGGGCTGGCTCGCCGTGGTGATGGCCGTCAACGTGGTCGTCGCCCTGTACTACTACCTGCTGTGGACGGCCCGGCTGTTCGCCCCGGCGGGCGACGCGCCCCTCGGAGAGGCCACTGCCGGGCACCGCCTGCCGACGAGCCTCACCGCGACGCTGGGGCTCACCGCCTCGGTCGCCGTGGTCCTCTCGGTGGCGCCGCAGCTGGTCCTCCAGGTGGCGGGCGGGTCGCTGTTCTGAGCCCGCGCCGCGCCGAGCCGGGGGTGCGGCCCGGCGGCCCCGCGGCGGTGTCGCGTCGGTCACAAGGGAACAAGGTCCCCGGCCCCACCCGTTGACCGGGCAAGAGGGACGAGGCAGAAAGGGCTTCCCCACCGCGCCATTGGAGGGCCTGACGTGCACAGCCGGCACAACGGACTGAGGACCGCGGTCCTGCTCGGAGGCCTGTCGGCGCTGATCCTGGTGATCGGCAGCCTCTTCGGCCGCACCGGCTTCGTGATCGCCCTGCTGGTCGCCCTCGGGACCAACGCCTACGCCTACTGGAACAGCGACAAGATCGCGCTGCGGGCCATGCGGGCCCGGCCGGTCAGCGAGTTCGAGGCACCCGGGCTGTACCGGATCGTCCGCGAGCTCTCCACCTCGGCCCGCCAGCCGATGCCCCGCCTCTACATCTCCCCGACCCCGGCCCCGAACGCCTTCGCCACCGGCCGCAACCCGCGCAACGCGGCGGTCTGCTGCACCGAGGGCATCCTGCAGATCCTGGACGAACGCGAGCTGCGGGGCGTGCTCGGGCACGAGCTGAGCCACGTCTACAACCGGGACATCCTGATCTCCTCCGTGGCCGGGGCGCTCGCCTCGGTGGTGATGTTCCTGGTGAACTTCGCCTGGCTGATCCCGTTCGGGCGCGACGAGGACGACGACGGCCCGGGGCTGTTCGGAATGCTCGCCATCATGATCCTCGGCCCGCTCGCGGCCGGGCTGATCCAGATGGCGGTCAGCCGCTCCCGCGAGTACCAGGCCGACGCCGACGGGGCCCGGATCACCGGCGACCCGCTCGCCCTCGCGAGCGCCCTGCGGAAGCTCGACGACGGCACCCGTCGGCTGCCGCTCCCGCCCGAGCCGCAGCTCCAGACGGCGAGCCACATGATGATCGCCAGTCCCTTCCGCCCCGGCGAGACCGGCGCCCGGCTCTTCTCCACCCACCCGCCGATGGCCGAGCGCATCGCCCGCCTGGAGCGGATGGCGGGGTACGGACGGTAGCGCGGCCACCGGCCTCCGCGCCTCCCGCACCGCCGCCGCCGCGTGATCCCGCCGAGGCGGGCCCCTCGGGCGGCGGGGGCGGCGCCGTACGCCCCCGAACCCCTTGCTCCGACCGGTTCGGCGCGGCCCCGTGCTCGTTAGGATGAACCCGCGCCCGTCGGTCCGGGCGCGGCATCCGGAGGGAGTGGGCCGTCATGGCAGACGAGAGGAACGTCCCGGCGGCCGGGGACGCGCCGGCCCGACGACGCGGCCAGGGCGAGCTGGAGGCTCAGGTGCTCGGGGTGCTCCAGCAGGCGCCCGGCCCGGCCGCCGCGGGATGGGTCCAGGAACGCCTGGAGGGCGACCTGGCGTACACCACGGTGATGACCATCCTGTCCCGGCTGCACGCCAAGAACGCCGTGACCCGGACCCGCTCCGGCCGTTCCTACCTCTGGCAGGCCTCCTCGGACGCCGCCGGTCTGGCCGCGCTGCGGATGCGCCGGATGCTCGACGGGGAAGCGGACCGGGACGCCGTCCTGGCCAGTTTCGTCAGCGCGCTGCTGCCGCACGACGAGGAACTGCTCCGGGCGCTGCTGGACGCCGCGTCCGCCGATCCGGCAGCGCCCGACCGTGAGAGCTGACCCGTGGGCCTCTTCGTCTTCCTCCCGCTCGTCCTGCCGCTCACCGCGGTCCCGATCGCGCGCCTGACCGAGCAGCACCTGCATCCGCGCGGCGCCACCCGGCTGATGACCGTGATCAGCGCGGTGATGGCGGTGTGCAGTGCGCTCTGCCTCGGGCTGATCGGGGTGGTGGGCACCGCGCAGATCCCCGGCAACCCGCTGCCGGACAGCTGGTCAGACCCGGAGGTGCGGGCCGCGCTGCCGTACCACGAGACGGTCGGCACGGCTGCGATGTGGCTGCTGGCCCTGGTGGGCCTCGCCTGCGCCCGGACGACCGTCCGGCACCTTCGGGTGCGGGGCCGGGCCCGCCGGGCACTGAGCGGGCTGCCCGCCGGGCCGGGGGAGAGCGGCGACCTCGCGGTGCTGCCGGACCGCAGCCCGTACGCCTACGCGCTGCCCGGATCGCCCGGCCGGGTGGTGGTCTCGACCGGGATGCTGGCCGGCCTGGCTGCCGACGAGCGTGAGGCGCTGCTCGCGCACGAGCGGGCGCACCTGCGCCACCGGCACCACCGGTACCTGCTGACCACCCAGCTCGCCGCCTGCGTCAACCCGTTCCTGCGGCCGTTGCAGAAGGCGGTGGCGTACAGCGCGGAGCGCTGGGCGGACGAGGAATCGGCGCAGGCCGTGGGGGACCGCCGGATCACCGCGCGGGCGGTGGCCCGGGCGGCCCTGGTCTCGCACGCCGCCCCGGCGCCCGGCTTCGCGGCCTTCGCCGCCCCGGCCGCGGCGGCCGGCCCGGTGCCGCGCCGGGTCGCGGCGCTGCTCGGCCCGGTGCCGACCTCCCGCAACTGGCCGCCGGCCAAGACGCCGGCGGGACTGGCGGCGATGGTCGCGGCGGTCGGGACGGCCGCGTCGGCGCTGTGCGCGCTCAACGCCGCCGTGGCCCTGCTGGTGGTGCTCAAGGCCGTCACCCCGCTGTAGCGGCCCGCCCGCCCGGACGGCTCAGAGCCTTGCGGCCAGCTCGTCGATGGCGGCCTCGGCCGCCGCCAGGGACTCGGCGGCGAGCGGCTGGAGGGCGTTCAGCGCCGGGATGTCCGCGGCCCTGGTGAGCTCGGCGGTGACCACGTGCAGGTGCTCCGCCGCGACCCCGATCCGGTCGAAGTACGCCCGCAGGTACGGGACCTGGAAGTCGCAGTGGGCGCGCGGCGTGCCCGGACCGTAGCCGCCGCCGCGGACCGCGACGACCACCACGCGGGTGTCGCGCAGCAGCGGCGCGCCGGTCTCCGGGTCGTGGTGGACACCGGGGAAGGTGACCCGGTCGATCCACGCCTTGAGGCCGGTCGAGACGGTGTAGTTGTACATCGGGCTGCCGATCAGCAGGGTGCCGGCGGCCCGCAGCTCCTCGATCAGCGGGCGGCTGAGCGCCCACTCGTGCGCCTCGTCCGGCCCCTCGGCGAGGCGGCCGATGTCGTCCAGCGGGAGTATCCCCTTGCGCTCGGTGCGGCGGCCGAGGGCGTCGTAGGCCGCGCGAACCGGGGGTACCGGGTCGGCGGCGAGGTCGTGGTGCCGGTGTCGGGCGGCGACGCCGTGCCGGACGCGCCAGGCGGCGGCGAAGCGGGCGGTCAGGGCGCGGCTGACCGAGCCGGACGGGCTGATGCTGGAGTCCAGGTGGAGCAGCGTGGTGGAGGTCATGGTGGTCTCCCGGTCACCTCGGAGGGGGACGGATCGTCATAGCGGTGACGAGCCGCGCCGAGGAAAGGTGACCGATGGACGGGGACGCGATGCCGGGAGCGGCGGCCGGGGGAGCACCGGCCGGGCGAGCGGCCTCGGAGCGGAGGGCCGGGGCGCCGGCGGAGCGCTTCGAGGCCGAGCGCGGCCGGCTGCGGGCGATCGCCCAGCGGATGCTCGGCTCGACCGGCGAGGCCGAGGACGCCGTGCAGGAGGCCTGGCTGCGGCTGGTCCGCACCGATCCGGCGGAGATCGACAACCTGCCCGGCTGGCTGACCACGGTGGTCTCCCGGATCTGCCTGGACCTGCTGCGGGCCCGCGCCGCGCGCCGCGAGGAGCCGACCGACGAGGCGCTGCCGGACGCGGCGGGCGGCGGCCCGGAGCCGGAGCGGGAGGCGCTGCTGGTCGAGTCGGTGGGCCGGGCGCTGCTCGTGGTGCTGGACCGGCTGGGCCCGGCCGAGCGGGTCGCCTTCGTGCTGCACGACGGCTTCGCGGTGCCCTTCGACCGGATCGCGCCGATCGTCGGGCGGACTCCGGCGGCCGCCAAGAAGCTGGCCAGCCGGGCCCGGCAGCGGGTCCGCGGCACGGTCTCGCCGCCCCCGGAGCCGTCGGCCGGGCACCGGCGGGTGGTGGAGGCCTTCCTGGCCGCCGCCCGGGGCGGGGACCTGGCGGACCTGCTGGCCGTACTGGCCCCGGACGTGGTGCGGCGGGCCGATCCGGCGGCCCTGGGGCCCGGCCGGGCCCTGGTGGCCCGGGGCGCGCAGGCCGTCGCCCGGGAGACCACGGTCTTCGGCCGCCGGGCCCGCTACGGTGCGGTGGCCCTGGTGGACGGGGAGCCCGGCATCCTGATCGCCCCGGACGGGCGGCTGCGGCTGGTGCTGCGGGTGGCGGTCGCGGACGGCCGGGTGGCCGGCTACGAGGTGGTGGCCGACCCGGCCCGGCTCGCCGCGCTCGAACTGGCCGTACTGCCGGGGTGAGCGCGTGGTCGGGGTCGGCCGAGCCCGGTCAGTCGGCGATCCGGACCAGCATCTTGCCGGTGTTGGCGCCGCGCAGCATGCCGAGGAAGGCGTCCACGACCCGGTCGAAGCCGTCCACGACCGTCTCGTCCGGGACGACGGCGCCCGAGCGAAGGTGCGGGACCAGGAAGTCGTACAGCTCCGGCCGGGCGTCGAGGTGGTTGCGGACCAGGAAGCCCTCCAGCCGCAGGCTCTTCCCGACCACGTCGAACAGGTTGCACGGCGCGGCCGGCGGGTTCCCGAGCCGGTTGTACTGGGCGACCGCGCCGCACCAGGCGATCCGGCCGTGGTCGCGCAGGGCGCCGATGGCGGCCTCCAGGTGGTCGCCGCCGACGTTGTCCAGGTAGACGTGCAGCCCCTCGGGAGCGGCCTCGCGCAGGCGCTCCGCGCTCGCGCACCCGCAGGGCCACCCGGCGCCGCGCGAGCTCCCGCTGGTCGACTGGGACGAGAACTGCGGCTCGTACACCCGGGACTGGTGGCGGCGGCAGGACTGGATCCCGCCCGCGACGGTGGACGTGGAGGACGACACGGTGGCCGTCTCGCTGGTCGCCCAGGGCCTGGGCATGGCGATCATGCCCCGGACGGCGCTGCTCGGCGCCCCGGCCGGCCTCTCCGTCACCGACCTCGGACCGCAGCCGCCGAGCCGCTCCGTCGGGTACGTCGCCACGCCCGAGCTGGCCGGGACGGCCGCCGTCCGGGCGCTGATCCGCGAGCTGCGCGAACTGCCGCTGCCGGCCGGGCTGTCGGCGGTCCGGCCCCCGACGACCCGGCCCCCGACGACCCGGGCCCCGGCGGCTCAGCTCCCGACGGTTCGGTCCTCGACGGCCTCCCGGAGCGTGCGGAACTCCTCGGCCAGCCCGTCCAGGGTGTAGTGGGCGTTGAGGCCGCTGGGGTTCGGCAGCACCCACACCTCGGTGTCGCCGATGCCCTCCGACTGTCGCCCGAGCGCGGCCCGGCGCTGCCCGAAGGCCGTCCGGTAGGCGCCGATGCCGAGCACGGCCAGGACGCGCGGGCGCAGCCGCAGCACCCGTTCGCGCAGCGCGGCGCCGCCCTCGCGCAGCTCCTCGGCGGTCAGCTCGTCGGCCTTGGCGGTGGTGCGCGGGGCGACGTTGGTGATGCCCAGGCCGAGTGCGAGCAACTCCTGCTGCTCGTCCGGCCGGTACTGGCGTCCGGTGAAGCCGGAGCGGTGCAGGGCGGGCCAGAAGCGGTTGCCCGGGCGGGCGAAGTGGTGACCGGTGGCGCCGGACCACAGGCCCGGGTTGATGCCGCAGAACAGCACCCGCAGCCCGGGCCCGGTGACGTCCGGGATGGTGGTGTCCCTGGCGGCGAGCAGCTGCTCGGCGGTGGGCTTCATCGGTGCGCTCGGATTCACCCGGCCAAGTCTGCCCGGCCCTCCGTCGGGGCCTCCGTCGGGCCCTCCGCCGGAGCCGGAGCCGAAGTCGCGGCAGCGGAGCGGCGGTTGCGCAGCAGGCGCAGACCGAACACCACCGCGGCCGCGTAGGCCCAGCCGACGAAGACGTCGATGATGAAGTGCTCCGCGCCGTAGACCAGGGTGAAGGTCATCGCGAGCGGGTAGGCGACCAGCACCGCCCGCAGCCAGCGCTCGGCGGTGGGCCAGAAGAAGAAGAGCAGCATCGCCGGGTAGGCGGAGTGCAGCGAGGGCATCGCGGCGACGTCG
Source organism: Kitasatospora sp. NPDC057542 (assembly GCF_042801945.1). Taxonomy (NCBI): domain Bacteria; kingdom Bacillati; phylum Actinomycetota; class Actinomycetes; order Kitasatosporales; family Streptomycetaceae; genus Kitasatospora; species Kitasatospora sp. NPDC057542. The sequence continues at coordinate 3,310 of NZ_JBHVFE010000095.1, read as the reverse complement.
TTGGCGAACTGACTGCCGTTCTCCAGCAGCGAGTCGGCCTGCGGCAGCCCGCTCACCGAGATCACCTCCCAGACCACCCGGGACAGGTGCGGCAGGTTGCCCTCCTGGGAGACCAGCCACGGCGGGTCGGCCGGATAGAGGATGTAGGTGGCGAAGCCCGCGAAGGTGAGCGTCAGGTAGCAGGCGAGCAGCTGCCGGAACCGGTGGTGCGCGCGCCGCCAGAGCACCGCGAGCAGCAGGAAGACGACGAAGAAGTGCGAGAGGTAGACGGCCACCGCGGCGTAGTCGTACCAGTGCGGCGAGCCGGAGGTGTAGAGGGCGTGCTGGAGCCGGACGGTCCAGGTCTCGCCGAGGCCGAGCGCCTCGTCGAAGCGGAGCTGCGGCAGCCAGTGCGGGGCCCACGGGGTGTGCGCGCCGTAGCCGCGCAGCAGCGAGTACGTCCACACCACGGCCATCACCGGGACCCAGTCGCGCAGGACCAGGAGGAAGCCGCGGGGGCCGTGCCCGCTGTGCACGGCGGCGGTCAGCAGGGCGGCGATCAGCCAGAGGAACAGCACGTCGTTGGCTGCGGGGATGCCCTCGGTGCGCAGGAACCAGAGGAAGAACGTCAGGTAGAGCGGCCAGGCCAGCCACCGGAGTCTCGACCAGCCCGTCACGCGGGGTCGGGGCGGAGGCACCGGGCGCGGCTGCCCGGCCCGCACGTGGTGCGGGGCCGGGCGGAGGGTCTTGGTCATGCGCACCGAAACTAGCAACTCAAGCTTGGAGGACACTGGGTGAAATATGACCGGATCGTAAGAACAGCCGACTCGGTCGGCACCCGGTTCGACACACGCTCAGACATGGTCAGGCCACGATGCCGAGCTCGTGCGGGGTGTTGTTGAAGCGGCGGCCGCCGGCCGGGGTGACGGTGACGATGTCCTCGATCCGCACCCCGAACCGGCCGGGCAGGTAGACGCCGGGCTCGATCGAGAAGCACATGCCGGGCACCAGCGGCCGCTCCTCGCCCTCGACCAGGTAGGGCGGTTCGTGCGTGGTGGTGCCGATGCCGTGGCCGGTGCGGTGGATGAAGTACTCGCCGTACCCGCCCTCGGTGATCACCCGCCGGGCGATCCGGTCGATCTCCTGGCACGCGACCCCGGGGCGGACCGCCTCGAAGGCGGTCTGCTGGGCCCGCCGGACCAGCTCGTGCACCTTCCGCACCTCGTCCGGAACGTCCGGGCCGACGTGCACCGTCCGGGTGGTGTCGGAGCCGTAGCCGTCCTTGAGGCCGCCGAAGTCCAGCACCACGGTGTCACCCGTACGGATGACCCGGTCGCCGGCCTCGTGGTGCGGGTTGGCGCCGTTCGGGCCGGATCCGACCACGGTGAAGTCGACCTGGCTGTGCCCGTACTGGATGAGCAGCGCGCCGAGGTCGGCGGCCACGTCGGTCTCCCGGCGGCCGGCGAAGTCGACCTCCAGGATGCGCCGGTAGGCGGCGTCCGCCGCGCCGCCGGCCGCGGCCAGGCGGTCCAGCTCCTCGGCGTCCTTGACGGCGCGCAGCATCGGCAGGCTGTCGGTGAGCGAGGTGAAGGAGACGCGGGGCAGCGCGGCCTGGAAGCCGAGCAGGTGCAGTGCCCAGGTGTTGTCGGAGACGCCGTACCGTCCGGCCGGGTCGAGCAGGGGGCCGGCGGTGGCGAACGGGTCCTCGCCGTCGGACCAGTCGAGCAGCCGGACGGCCGGGGCACCGACCGCCTTCTCGGCGTCCGGCCGCTCCAACTTGGGGACCACCAGGGCGGGTTCGTTCCCGGCGGTGAGGACGAGGGCGGTCAGCCGCTCGGTGATCGCGGTGGGCGAGTAGCCGCACAGGTAGGCCAGGTCGGGGCCGGGGGCGACGACCAGGCCGGCCAGCCCGGCGGCGGTCGCCTCGGCGGTGGCACGGGCCATCCGGGCGGTGTGGTCCTCGACGGTGAAGGGGCGGGGCACGGCGGTTCCTCCTCTGGGGCCGGACGGGCTCGGCTGAGATGCCGTCGGGTCAACTCCATCACTTCCTCGCCGAGTTGGCGAAGCCCTCGGAGAGGCACCGCCGCGATCCGGACGGCGGGCCGGCCGGTCCTCCATGGACCGGGGCGGCTTCGACGGTGACCCCGGACCCCGGCGGGGGCCGGCGCCACCCCGGCCGGCGGCCGGCGCGGTCGGCAGCCGGAACACGAGTGCCGGGACGAGACGCAGGAGGACGCGGGCCAGAACGCGGAGCGCCGTGGCCGGGGCGGTGACCGTTCGGTTCGGTGGGAGCGTGTCCGTGGAATGCATGCGGTCCTCCTCCGTGCGGCCCCGGCCGGAAGCGCCCGGCTGCTCGGGAGCCGGGGGAAGGGCCCGGGTGGACGAGCCGTACCCGGCCAGTCCACCCGGGCGCCGCGGCCGCCGCACGCGCACGCGCCCGAGCGGGTGACCGGCGGCGAGATCGGCGCCGAGGCCGGCACTGGGACCAGCGGCAGGAACGGCTCCGGGGCCGGCCGCGGTCCGCGCCGGGGGTGCCCGGCAGTCTGCTCTACGGTCTCCGGCCGGGCACGGAATCATAAATTCCGGGCCGACTGTCGGTGCCGTGGGACACCATGTCCGGCATGTCCTACGAACTCCAGGCGCTGATCGGAACATGTGAGCTGCTGACGGTGGCGGCGGCGGAGGTTCCGGCGGCCCGGGTGGTCCCGCTGGCACAGGGGCTTGCGCTGATCCCGGTCACCTCCGCCGTCCGCGCCGCGCTCCAGGGGGACGGCAGCGTGCGCAAGCCCGGCGGCGGGGCCGGGTTCGGCTGGCACTCGGACGGCTTCGAACTCCGGCTGGCCGCCTGGTCGAAAGCCGGCCCGATCGCCTGCGTCGAGGCGGAGTACTTCGGCGGCAGTGGTACCCAGCGTGCCGCCGTCTGGACGGACGGCAGGGTCGTCCTCGGCCCGCTCACCATCGGCGAGTTCGAGCCCGCCCCGGCCGAGGGCACCCCGATATCCCGTGCCCTGCGGCAGGTCGGCGCACGCACGGAGGAAGGCCGGGCGGACGAGTTCGAGTCGGTCGGCCTGGGCCGGCACCGCAGCACCGGCGGCTGGGCGGAGCCGGCCGACTGACCTGGTCGGCCCCGTGCTCGTGGGGATCGCCCGGCCGCGGGCCGGGGCGGTCAGGGCGAGGAGGGGGCACCGGCGCGCCGGTGCCGACCGATGCGGCGGAGCAGGGCGGTCCCGGACGTCCTCCGGGCGGAAGCCGGCGGCGATCCCGTGGAACCGCCACGCGCGCACCCCGCGGCCGGACGGGAAGAGCACGACGGGGCGCGGCGCCGAAGACG
>NZ_JBHVFE010000094.1:0-23608 GCF_042801945.1 Kitasatospora sp. NPDC057542 | reverse complement strand
GCCCTGCCCGTTGCGCTGGTCGAGTCGGCGGCTGCCCCCGCCGTACGGCCGGACCGGGTGGTCAGGCCGCGTGGGCGACGGGGCGGCGCGGGGCGATCACCCGGCCGTCGGGCAGCAGTTCTCCGGTGTCCTCGAACAGGACGACGCCGTTGCAGAGCAGGCTCCAGCCCTGCTCCGGGTGGCGGGCCACCGACGCGGCCGCCTCGCGGTCCTCGGACTCGGCCGACGGGCACTCAGGACGGTGCTGGCACATACGCGTACCCTCGCTTCGCTCTGCGATCCTCCCCGTGGTGCGGTCGCCGGAGGTTCGTGCCGTCCGGAACCGCCGCGGTGGTCGGATCCTGTCCGCGCGCCGGCCAGGTGTGGACCGGCGCTCAAGTGGGTAGGACAGGTGGTCCTTCCACGCTGGTTCCCAGTGTCGGCATCTGCGGACCCGCGCGCAGGGATTTCGTGACATGCGCCACAACTCCCGGGCACAGATCACCCGTTCAGGTGGGGCCGACGGGAAAAGGCGCCCCAACGGGTCAGTCGGGATATGGCCCGATCGGGCCATACCGGATGCCCCGGACGGGTGGCGAGCTTCGGGGCGGACGTGTGGGCGCGGCCGAGGGCCGCCGGGCGGGTGGGCCCGGCGGCCCGTGGGTGCCGGCGGGTCAGGAGGAGCCGAGCAGCAGTGGCCTGGCGAGCGGGGCGCGGGCGAGCAGCGGCAGCAGTTCGGCGGCCGGGTAGGCGCGGTGCGCGGTGACGCCGAGCGGGGCCGGGGCCAGGGGGATCAGCAGGTCGGCGGCCGGGCCGGTGTCGGGGCTGTGCAGCCAGAGCGCCGTGGCGTACTGGCCGGGGAAGGTCAGCAGCCGGGGCTGTCGGCGGGTCCGGGAGCCCTGGGCGAGCTGCCAGGCCTCGCGCAGTGCCCGGACCGTCGAGTCGAGGTAGGGGCCGGCGGTGAAGTGGGAGAAGCTGTGGCCCTCGGCGCTCTGCACGACCTCGGCGGCGGCGGCCACGTCGGGGCCGTCCTTGATCAGGAAGCGCCAGCCGGTGCGGCGGGCGGCCGGGAGCTCCGGGCGCGGGCCGTTCAGGACGTGCACCGCGAGCGGGTGGGCGGGGAGCAGTGAGCCGGTCGGATGACGCAGCGCTGCGGCGGCGGGCTGGCGCAGCGCGGTCTCCGAGTCGAGCGCGCCCAGGACCGCGCGCAGGGCGCTCGGCGGGGGCTGAGGGGGTTGCAGAGTCATGGCGGGGTCCGCCTCTCCAAGCGAGATCGGCGTGCGAGTGCGGCATACCGGCGTGGCGCGGCGACGCGTCTTCGGTGACGGGGCCCGGCCGTGTCCGGTTGTGCAGGATCGCGGTGCCGGCACGGTCGTCGCCGTCGACGAGGGCTTCGGGGCGAGGCGGACCGGCCGGAGCGCTGTGCAAATTCGAACAGGTGCGCAGGGTGATCTGTTTATCACAGGCTGTGGTGCCGAGCAAGTCCACAGTTCGTCTGATTTTCCGTCAGATGCCTTGCAATGCAAGCCAGTACGCGCGTTCGGGTATCGATCTTCGAGGTGGGCATGATGCTTGCACGGTCGGTCGACCGGGTGCTCGACGGGGTGGCTCTGGAGGAGGGGACCGTGGGCGAGAAGGTCGTGGCGACTCGGGCGGAACTGGCGGACCGGCAGCTGTACCGGCGCAAGCTCCACACGTGTCTCGAAGCGCTCGGACGGATGCTCCGGGAGGACCGCTTCGACCGGCCGCGGGCGGTGATGGGCCTGGAGATCGAGCTCAACCTGGCCGACGAGCAGGGCCTGCCGGCCATGAACAACGCCCAGGTGCTGAGCGCGATCGGATCCAGCGACTTCCAGACCGAACTGGGCCGGTTCAACATCGAGGTCAACATCACGCCGCACCGGCTCTGCGGGCACGTCTTCGAGGAACTGCGCGAGGAGATCGACACCGGTCTGCGCTACGCCGACCGGCAGGCGGCCGAGGCCGGCGCCCGGATCGTCATGGTGGGCATCCTGCCGACCCTGGAGCACGCCCACACCGGGCTGGACGCGATGAGCCACAACCAGCGGTACAGCCTGCTGAGCGACCAGATCCTGGCCGCCCGCGGGGAGGACATCGCGCTGGACATCGAGGGGGTCGAGCACCTCCAGCTGGAGTCGATCACCATGGTGGCCGAGGCCGCCGCCACCTCGCTCCAGCTGCACCTCCAGGTGACCCCGGAGCGGTTCTCCTCGGTGTGGAACGCGGCCCAGGCGATCTGCGGGCCGCAGCTCGCGCTCGGCGCCAACTCGCCGTTCCTGTTCGGGCGGGAGCTGTGGCGGGAGACCCGCCCGGTGCTCTTCCAGCAGGCCTGTGACACTCGTACGGCGGAACTCAAGGCGCAGGGCGTGCGCCCGATCACGTGGTTCGGCGAGCGCTGGGTGGACTCGGCGTACGACCTGTTCGAGGAGAACCTGCGGTACTTCCCCGCGCTGCTGCCGATCTGCGACGACGAGGACCCGCTGAAGGTGCTGGCCTCCGGCGGGGCGCCCAGGCTCGCCGAGATGCGGCTGCACAACGGCACCATCTACCGCTGGAACCGCCCGGTGTACGACGTCGCGGGCGGGGTGGCGCACCTGCGGGTGGAGAACCGGGCGCTGCCGGCCGGACCGACGGTGGCCGACACGCTGGCCAACGCCGCCTTCTACTACGGGCTGGTGCGGGTGCTCGCCGAGCAGCCCAGGCCGGTGTGGACCCGGCTGCCGTTCGAGCGGGCGGACGAGAACTTCCGGCAGGGCGCCCGGTACGGCATCGACGCGGTGTTCCAGTGGCCGCGCCCCGGGCGGGCCGGGCGCGGCGGCGGGCTGCAGACCGTGTCCGCGGTCGACCTGGTGCTGAACGACCTGCTGCCGATGGCCTACCAGGGCCTCGACGAGTGGGGCGTGGAGCCTGCCGACCGGGACCGCTACCTGGGCATCATCGAGCAGCGCTGCCTGCGCCGCACCAACGGCGCGTCCTGGCAGAGCGCGACCTTCCACCGGCTGCGCGAGCAGTACGGGATGGACCGGCCGGCCGCGCTCGCCGCGATGACCAGGCGCTACGCCGAACACATGCGCGGCGGCGAGCCGGTGCACACCTGGCCGGTGGGCTGAGACCTCCTCACCAGGCGGTCAGGCGGTTGTGTCAGGATGATCGCTCCGGCGGTCGGCCGACGGCCGGAGCGACCGTCCGTCCGCTGGAGCCCCCGTGACCACCGTCCCGACCGCGCCGGAGACCGCGAAGCCCACCCGTCGGCTGTTCGGCGTGGAGCTGCTGATCGTCCTCGGCCTCTCCCTCGGGGCCAGCGGGATCAGTGCGCTGATCAGCTTCACCGGCTCGCTCACCGAACCGCTCAAGCTCGGCCAGCAGGTCGCCACGCTGAACGGCTCGCGGGCGCCCGGGCGCCCCTGGCTGGACCTGGTGTGGCAGCTGTACTACATCGGGCGCGGGCTGATGCCGGTGGTGCTGGTCGGCTACCTGTTGGTGCGCGAGGGCGTCGCGCTGCGGGTGCTGGGTTTCGACCTCGGGCAGAAGCTGCGCGACCTGGGGCGGGGCGCCGCCGTCGCGGCCGCGATCGGCGGGTCGGGGCTGGCGCTCTACCTGGCCTCGCAGGCGGCCGGGTACAACCTGACGGTGGCGCCGTCCGGGCTGCCGGACGTCTGGTGGCGGCTGCCGGTGCTGGTGCTGTCGGCCTGGCAGAACGCCATCCTGGAGGAGGTCGTCGTCCTCGGCTACCTGCTGCGCCGGGTGGGGCAGCTGGGGTGGTCCTGGCCGGCGGCGGTGGCGGCGAGTTCGGTGCTGCGCGGCTCGTACCACCTGTACCAGGGGGTCGGCGGGCTGGTCGGCAACATGGTGATGGGCGCGGTGTTCTGCCTGCTGTACCGGCGGTGGGGGCGGGTGATGCCGCTGGTGGTGGCGCACGCGCTGATCGACACGGTGGCCTTCGCCGGGTACGCGCTGCTGGCCGGGCACGTCAGCTGGCTGCCCACCCCCTGAGCGACAGCGCCCGGCCGCGCGGCGGGCGGGCGAGCAGCCGGTCGACGTGCCGGCGCTCCAGGCCCTGGCCGGGGTCGACGCGCAGCAACAGGCGGTCCCGGCGCCACCGGGAGCGGCGGACCAGCCGGGGTGGGATGACGTCGTCCACCCAGGCGAACGGCCGGCCCTCGGCGTGGCGCAGCAGCGGGGCCCACTTGGCTGCGGAGAACAGCTCCATCAGCGGGACGCGCGGGTCGCCGGGCCGGGGGACGTAGCCGGTGAAGGTGACCACCGGGAGCGGGTCCAGGCCGATCGCCGGGGCGATGTGGGCGTTGGCGTGCTCCTCCCAGGTGGTGGCCCAGACCAGGTCGTACGTTCCGGCGAGCTCGCGCAGCCAGGCGCCGTGCCGGGTGGACAGCAGGACGGTGTAGCCGAACAGGGTGTGGGCATCGAATTCGGCGTCCGGGTGCGGGCAGAGCGGGTTCAGGACGCCGTCGACGTCCAGGAACAGCAGTGGCTTCGGCACCGGTGGCCCCTCGGAGACGGTGGTGTTTCCTGACCGTTCGGACGCCCCTCGCGCACCTCCGGTTGCCCACGGGTGGGCGCACGCGGGGCGCACAGGGCGCTCACGGGGCGGGCGCGGGTTCGCTGACGGGCACCGGTGCGTCCGTCGTGCTTCGGCGGCTCAGCCGGCGCACCTGCGGGTCCACCAGGACGACCGCGCTGAGCACCAGACAGATGACGGCGCACGCCCAGAGCGCGCCGGACAGGCCGAGCGCCACGGCGGCGGGGCCGGCCAGCGCGGTGCCGACCGGGGCCAGCGAGTAGGAGCCGAGCTCGTCGTACGCGGTGACCCGGGAGAACATCTCCTCGGGTATCTCCTGCTGGAGCGCGACCATCCAGTTGACGCCGAAGACGGTGACGCCGACGCCGGACAGGAACATCGCGACGACCAGCAGCGGCAGCGGCACCCCGGCGGCGAGGGCCAGCGCGGGCACGCCGAACAGGAAGACCCCCCAGTTGCCGACCAGCAGGATCCGGCGGGGCCGCCAGCGCGTCATCAGGACACCTGTGGCCACCAGGCCCACGCCGTAGGCGGACATCGCCAGGCCCCAGGCACCCGCGCCGCCGAGCCGCTCCTCGGCGGCGGTCGGCCCGTACACCGACTCCACCGCGTTGATGCAGGCGACCAGGACGGAGAACTGGAGCACGATCACCCAGAGCCAGCGGCGGGAGGCGAACTCCCGCCAGCCCTCGCGCAGATCGCGCAGCATGCTGCTGCCGGAGGGGGCCGGGCCCTTCTCCGGCTCCAGGAGGAAGCGCAGGGCGCCGGCGATCAGGAAGCAGAGGGCGTCCAGGGCGAGCACCCAGCCGGGGCCGACGACGGCGGTGAGCGCGCCGCCGAGGGCGGCGCCGCCGATCTGGGAGGCGTTGAGGCCCATCCGGAAGACCGCGAAGGCGCGGGCGGCGTGCTCCTGGGGGACGGCCTGCATGATCATGCCGCCGGAGGCGGGAGCGTAGAGGGCGTAGCCGGCCCCGCCGGCCGCGGAGAGCGCCAGCATCTGCCAGAGCCGGACGTCCCCGGTCAGGACCAGGGCGGCCAGGACGGCCTGGGAGACCCCGCTGAACACGTTGGCGGCGACCATGATCAGGTGGCGCGGCAGCCGGTCGGCGAGGGTGCCGCCGACCACCATGAGCAGCACGGTGGGCACCAGCCGGGCGGCGGTGACGTAGCCGAGGTCGGTGGTGGTGCCGCCGGTGCCGAGTACGGCGAAGGCGGTGGCGATGGGGGCGCCGGCGTTGCCGAGGCCGCTGATCACGGTGGCGGCGGTCTGGATGCGGAAGTTGCGGCTCGCCCAGGCGAAGCGACGTGAGGGTGGGGTCGGCACCCGGTGACTATGCCGTGGGGCCGTACGGGTGTCCATCGTTTTTCATGCCGGGGCCTGTCGGGGCGTGGGGTTTCAGCCGAGGTGGCCCCAGAGGAAGGTGAGGGTGCGGCGCCAGGCGATCCGGGCCTGGAGCGGGTCGTAGGTGCCGATCAGGTTCTCGTCGTTCATGAAGGCGTGGCCGGCCGGGTAGAAGTGGATCTCCGGGCGGACGTCGGTGGCCTCGCCGATCCGGATCGCGGCCTCGTCCACGGTGGCCATCGGGATCGAGCCGTCCAGCTCGCCGAAGTGGCCGAGCACATGGGCGGTCAGCCCGCGGTAGTCGAAGTCCGGGTCGGGCGGCAGGCCGTAGAACGGGACCACGGCGGCCACCTTGTCGCCGGCCCTGGCGGCCAGCAGCAGGGCGAAGCCGCCGCCCATGCAGAAGCCGACCACCCCGACCGCGTCGCCGACCACGCCGTCCAGCGCGAGCAGGTGGTCGACGGCCCCGGCCAGGTCCTCCACCGCCCGGTCGACCGGGAGCTCGCGCATGAGCCGGGCCGCCTCGGCGCCGTCGTGGCTGGTGGTGCCGCCGAACAGGTCGGGGGCGAGGACGGTGAAGCCCTCGGCGGCGAAGCGGTCGGCCACGTCGGCGACGTGCGAGGTGAGCCCCCACCACTCCTGGACCACCACCAGGCCCGGCCCGACGCCCTGCGGCGGGCGGGCCAGGTAGCCGTGCGCGGTACGGCCGTTGCTCGGGAAGGTGACGTTCTGCCGGGAGCCGCCCTGGTCAGGCATGGTTTCCTCTCGATGGGTCGGGCCGCGAGCGGCGGGGTTCGGCGGGGCGGGCCCTGGTCAGCCCATCTCCTCCAGGGCGCGGCCCTTGGTCTCCTTGATGCAGAAGGCCACGAACGGGATGGAGAGCAGCGCGAAGGCCGCGTAGATGGCGTACGTCGCGGAGAGGTTCCAGTCGGCGAGGTCCGGGAAACTGACGGTGATCGCCCAGTTGGCGATCCACTGCGCCGAGGCGGCGACGGACAGCGCCAGCGCGCGGATCCGGTTGGGGAACATCTCGCCGAGCAGGACCCAGACCACCACGCCCCAGGAGAAGGCGAAGCAGAGCACGAAGACGTGCGCGGCGATCAGGGCGACGACGGCGTGGGTGTTGTCCAGCGTGGCGGTGTTGCCGGTGCCGTGCCGGTAGGAGAACGCCCAGGCGGCGGTGCCCAGCGCGGCCGCCATGCCGATCGAGCCGGCCATGGCCAGCGGCTTGCGGCCGATCCGGTCCACCAGGGCCATCGCGATCACCGTGCCGATCACGTTGATGATCGAGGTGGAGAGGCTGATCAGCAGCGAGTTGGACTCGTTGATGCCGACCGACTGCCACAGGAAGGACGAGTAGTAGAAGATCACGTTGATGCCGACGAACTGCTGGAACACCGAGGCGCCGATGCCGACCCAGACGATCGGCAGCAGACCGAAACGGCCGCCCGTCAGGTCCTTGATCCGGGGCTTGTGAGCGGACTCCAGCACCGCGCGGATCTCGGCCACCCGGGTGTCCAGGTCCACCCCCTCGCCCTCGACCTCGACCAGCACCTTGCGGGCCTGCGCCTCGCGGTGGTCGGCGATCAGGAAGCGCGGCGACTCCGGGATGGTGAGCGCCATCAGCCCGTACACCAGGGCCGGGATGGCCTCGACGCCGAGCATCCACTGCCAGGCCTGGATGCCGCCGAGGTGGTTGGTGGACTCGCCGCCGGCGGCCTGGTTGAGGGCCCAGTTGGCGAGCTGGGAGACGGTGATGCCGAGCACGATCGCCATTTGCTGGAAGGAGGCGAGCCGGCCGCGGTAGGCGGTCGGGGCGACCTCGGCGATGTAGGTGGGGGCGATCACCGAGGCGATGCCGATCGCGATGCCGCCGACCACGCGCCAGGCGGCGAGGGCCTCGATGTTCGGCGGGAACATCGAGCCGATGCCGCTGGCCGCGAACAGCACGGCGGCCAGCAGCATCGTGCGGACCCGGCCGAGGTGGTCGGCGAGCCGGCCGGCGATCACCGCGCCCACCGCCGAGCCGAGCAGCGCGATGGCCACCACGAAGGCGGTGGTGCCGTGGCCGACCCCGAAGTGCTTCTGGATGCCCGTCACGGCGCCGTTGATCACCGCGCTGTCGTAGCCGAACAGGAAACCGCCCATGGCGGCGGCCGCCGAGATGAACACCACGTGGCCGAGGTGGGCCTCGCCGGCTGCCCGTTGGCTGTTGACTGAGGACACGCGCGCTCCCGGGGTGGACGGGCCCGCCCTGACGCCGAGTGGGCAGGGTTCGTCTCACATTCGAGCAGCGCCGGGGCCGCCCTGCGCGAGTTGGAAGCCGACCGGGTGATCCCGGGTCAGCCGGTGACGCGCGGTCGGTCGGTGCGCAGGGGCGGGCCGTACGAGCGGTCGGTGCGCGGGGCGTTGTCCAGGGGACCGGTGGTGCCCTCCGGGGTGGTTCGCGGTACGGCGGTGCGTCGCCGGTGACGGCGGAGCAACTGGGTACGGGCGGCGGCGTACTGGTCGCGGCCGCGCCCCCGGCCGTCGGCGCGCTCGGCGAGTCGGTCGGCGATCGCGTACTGCGTCTCGGCGGGCTTCTTGTCGTCGTACTTGAACTTGGCCCGCACCTCGTTGACGGTCAGCCGGAGCCCGCGCAGCCCGGGCAGCTGCCGGGCCAACTCGCCCTCGCCGGGCACCACCCGGACCTCCGGCGTCTCGGGCTGGAAGTGCGCCAGCTGGCGGTTGAGGATCTCCGCCTTGGCGGCCGCGGACTCCACCACCTCGGCGGTGCAGTGGAAGTGGACCGAGGCGTAGTAGCTGGTGGGCGTGCCCGGTGCGCCGCGCCAGTGGCCCGGGGCGAAGGCGTAGCCGTCGGTGACCGCGAGGGTGACCTGCGGGTCGGCCCGGACGGCGGCCAGCAGCGGGTTGGGCGCGGCGAGGTGGAGCAGGACCTCGCCGCGTTCGGCGTCCAGCAGGAAGTGTGTCGGGACGAGCACCGGGCCCTCGCCGGGGGCGCCGTTGGCCGCGAGCAGGCCGAAGTCGCGGCCCTCGGCCAGCCAGGCGCGCCACTCGTCCTCGTCGCCGCGGTCCCAGGATCTGATCAGCACGGGTGGGCCTCCCGTCAGCGGGGGTAGCCGCGCAGGTGCGCGGGGAGCGGGGCGGTGGTGCCGGGGTGCGGCTCGGGGGTGCCGTGCACGGTGGTGACCGGGATCAGGCCGGACCAGTACGGCAGGCCGGTGTCCTCCGGGTCGTCGTCGGCGCCGTCCTCGCGGGTCTTGGCCGAGACCTCGTCCAGCTCCAGCCGGAGGACGGCGGTGGCGGCGAGCTCCTTGGCGTTGGCCGGACGGACCTCGGCGGAGCGCCCCGGTATCGCGTGGTCGACCAGGGCGGCGAGCGCGACGTCCAGCTCCTCGGGCTCGGTGACCTGGTGCGCGGTGCCGTGGGCGACCACCGAGCGGAAGTTCACCGAGTGGTTGAACGCGGACTTGGTCAGCACCAGCGCGTCGACCTGGGTGACGGTGATGCAGACCGGCATGCCCTGCTCGCCGGAGGCGTTGCGCAGCGGGCGGCTGCCGGTGGAGCCGTGGACGTAGAGCCGGCCGCCGACCCGGGCGAAGATCGTCGGCAGGACCACGGGGGCGCCGTCGACCACGAAGCCGAGGTGGCAGATGTAGGCGCTGTCGAGGATGGCGTGGATCTCCTCCTGCTCCCAGGTGGCCCGGTCCCGGTAACGGGTGGGGGTGGTCCTGGGGGTTCGGGAGTAGCTGGGCGAACCTTCCGGGCTGGCTGACATGACATCCTCTATGTACTAGTGCATAATTTGCTTTGTGCTAGGAGACTATCCGCTGAAAGGGCGACGCGCCAGCGAAATCGCGGCCCACATCGAGCAGGGCGTGAGCAGCGGGCAGCTCGCCCCCGGGACGACGCTGCCCCCGCTGCGCGACCTCGCCGCCGAACTGGGCGTCAACCCCAACACCGTCGCCGCCGCCTACCGGCTGCTGCGCGACCGCGGCGTGATCGAGACCGCCGGCCGCAAGGGCAGCCGCATCCTGCCCAGGCCCGCGCTCACCCCGCGCGACCGGATCCGCATCCCCGTCCCGCCGCACGCCCGCGACCTGTCCACCGGCAACCCCGACCCGGCCCTGCTGCCCGACCTCGCCCAGGCCCTCGCGGCCGCTGCCGAGGCCGCGCGCACCGACCCGGTGCTGTACGGGCACGAGGCCGTCGACCCGCAGCTGCTGGCGCTCGCCCGTGCCTCCTTCGAGGCCGACGGCCTGCCCGGCGGCCCGATCGCCGTCGCCTCCGGTTCGCTGGACACCATCGAACGGATCCTCGGCGCCCGGCTGCGCCCCGGTGACGCGGTGGCCGTCGAGGACCCGGGCTGGGGCAGCCTGCTCGACCTGCTGCCCGCGCTGGGACTGAGGCACGTGCCCGTCCGGCTGGACGACGAGGGCCTGCTGCCGGACGCGCTGGCCGCGGCGCTGGCCGAGGGCGTGCGGGCCGTGGTGGTCACCAGCCGGGCGCAGAACCCGACCGGGGCGGCGCTCACCGCGCGGCGGGCCGAGGCGCTGAAGGCCGTCCTGGCCGACCACCCGGGCGTGCTGCTGATCGAGGACGACCACGGGCACGGCATGGTCGACCAGCCGTACCACCCGCTGGTCGGCGCCGGTACCCGGCACTGGGCGGTGGTGCGCTCGGCGGCCAAGGCGTACGGGCCGGACCTGCGGGTCTCGGTGGCGGTCGGCGACCAGGAGACGATCGGGCGGGTGGCCGGCCGGCTGCGGCTGGGCGCCGGCTGGGTCAGCCACCTGCTGCAGCGCACCGTCGCGGAGCTGTGGCGCAGCGACGCGGCGCCGGCCGACCGGGTGGCCGCCGCGTACCGGGCCCGGCGGGACGCACTGCTGGGCGAGCTGGCGGCCCGCGGGATCGCCGCGCACGGGCGGAGCGGGCTGAACGTCTGGGTGCCGGTGCCGGACGAGACCTCGGTGCTGGCGGCGCTGGTGCAGCGCGGCTGGGTCGCGGCGCCCGGCGCGCGGTACCGGATCCAGTCGCCGCCCGGGCTGCGGTTCACCACTTCGCGGCTGGAGGCGGCGCAGGCGCGGGAGCTGGCGGAGGACCTGGCGGCGGTGCTGGAGGCGGACAGGGGCGGGTCGCGGCTGGTGTGAACCCCGGACGGGGTGGGGCCCGGTGCGGGAGGGTTCCGTCGCGGGTCGGGCAGGTGTGGCGGGTGTGAACCGCGGGCGGCATCCGGTCGTCGGCTGCCCGCCTGGTCTGAACCCGGCGGTAACAAAAGCGGAAACCTCGCGCAGATGCCTAGCGGTAGGCGGCGCGGGCATGTCATCTTCTTCGCGCCACCGGCCGGCGGCCCACCCTCACCCAGGCGTCTTCCCGTTCCCCATTCCCCGGGAAGACCGAGCCGCAGGAGTTTCGCAGTGCCCGAGAACCATTCGAGCATCACCCGCAGCACCGCTCGCCCCGGCCGACGGCTGCTCACCGCAGCCCTCGCCCTCCCGCTCGCCGTCGCGGGCCTGGCCGTCGCCTCGCCGGCCTCCGCCGCACCGGCCGCGCCGGCCGCCGTGCCGTCCGGGCCCACCGCCAGCGTCACGCTCGGCGACAGCTACATCTCCGGGGAGGCCGGCCGCTGGAAGGGCAACTCGGCCGGTACCAGCGGCAGCCGCAACGGCACCGACCGGGCCTGGACCGGCAGTTCGTACGACCCCTCGCGGGTCTACGGCGCCACCGCCGCGAGCGGGTGCGACCGCTCGGACGTCGCCGAGGTGCTCAGCGCCTCGACCGGGGCCCAGAACGAGATCAACCTGGCCTGCTCCGGTGCCGTCACCGCGAACATCTTCCGCGCGGCCAACGGCGGGAAGTCGTTCAAGGGCGAGGCCCCGCAGGCCGACCAACTCGCCACCGTGGCACGGCAGAACAACGTGAAGCTGATCACCCTGTCGATCGGCGGCAATGACCTGGGCTTCGCGGACGTCATCTCCAACTGCGTGCAGGACTACCTGATCTGGTACTCGTACTGCCACGACTCCGCGCAGTCCTCGATCGACTCGAAGATGCCCACGGCGATGGCCGGGGTCGGCAAGGCGATCGACGAGATCCGCGCGGTGATGGCCGACGCCGGTTACGCGCCGTCGGACTACCGCCTGGTGCTGCAGTCCTACCCGTCGCCGATCCCGCGCAGCGCCGAGATGCGGTACCCGGAAAGCGGGTGGACCCGCTCCGACACCGGCGGCTGCCCGTTCTGGGACGGGGACGCCGACTGGGCCCGCGACTCGATGGTGCCGCAGATCTCCCGGGCGCTGGCGGGCGTCGCCGCCGCCAAGGGCGCGCAGTTCCTGGACCTGTCGGACATGCTGCAGGGCCGCGAGGTGTGCTCGACGGCCACCCGGCAGCCGACCGCGAGCTCCGGCCCGTCCGCGACCACCAGCGAGTGGGCGCGCTTCCTGGACGGCGGGCTCAACTCCACGCAGGGCGCGCTGCAGGAGTCGATGCACCCCAACTACTACGGCCAGCAGGCGGTCGGGCGCTGCCTGACGCTGCTGTGGGGGCGTCCGAGCGGCGACTACGCGTGCCGCAACACGGCCGGGCAGGACGCGAGCGGGATGTACCTGACCGCACGGTGACCGCGTGATCCGGCGCCCCCGCAGCCAGGCCGCGGGGGCGCCGTTCGGCTGTGCTGCTCAGCCCTTGGCGAGCAGGGACTGGGCGTGCGCGCGAACCTGATCCTTCGTCAAGTACGCGTCGGTGTACTCGAAATCCCGCAACCTGGCGGGCTGGCGGGAGAGGAAGCCGATGCGGACGAAGTCGTCGCCTGCGGTGGCGTTGAGCAGCCAGTTGGTGCTCACCCGGAACTTGGCCACGTTGGTGCGCATCGCCATCAGGTGGTAGCCGCGCGCCACCACCTGGGCGGGAACCCCGTGCAGCTCCACGCCGAGCGGCTTGGAGACCGCGTCCTTGCCGCCGAGGTCGACCACCAGGCCCAGGTCCTTGTGGTAGTACGGCTCCAGGGGCTGGTTGTGGAGCGAGGCGATCACGTTGTTCGCGACCGTGCGGCCCTGGCGGGCGGCGTGCTGGGCGGTGGGCGGGCAGACCGCGCCGTCGCCCTTGGCGAGGTCGGGGACGGCGGCGGCGTCGCCGAGCGCGAACACACCCTCGAACTGCGGCACCCGCATCTCCGCCGTCACGGCGAGCCGGCCGCGGACCGTCTCGGCGTCCAGGGTGCCGATCAGCGGGCTCGCCGCCACGCCGGCGGTCCAGATCAGCGTGCGGCAGGGGAGCACCCGGCCGTCGGTGAACTTGACCGTCTCGGCGCCGACTTCGGCCACCGAGACGCCCAGCGACACCTCGATCCCGCGGTCGCGCAGCACCTCCAGGGCGGCCTCGCCGAGCGGGTCGCCGAGCTCCGGCATCAGCTTCGGGGCGATGTCGATCAGGTGCCACTTGATCTGCCGGGCGTCCAGGCGCGGGTAGCGGTGGGCGGCGGCGGTGGTCAGGCGCTGGAGGCAGGCGGCCGTCTCGGTGCCCGCGTAGCCGCCGCCGACCACCACGAACTGGAGCCGGGACTCGCGTTCCTTCTGGTCCAGGGTTGCGGAGGCGAGGTCGAGTTGGGCGATCACGTGGTCGCGGACGTAGGCCGCCTCGGCGAGCGTCTTCATGCCGCGGGCGTAGTCGGTGAGGCCGGGGATGTCGAAGGTGCGGGTGACGCTCCCGGGGGCGAGCACCAGGAAGTCGTACTTCTGCGCGACCACCTCGTCGGTGACCTTGCGGACGACGCACACCTTGGAGGCCGGGTCCACACCGATGGCGCCGCCGGGGAGGATGTGGGTGCGGCGCAGCGAGCGGCGCAGGGAGACGGCCACGGACTGTGGGGTGAGGACGCCGGCCGCGACGTGGGGGAGGAGGGGGAGGTAGAGCTGGTAGCTGAACGGCGTGACCAGCGAGATCTCGGCCTCCGACGGTGACAGCTTGCGTTCGAGGCGGCGGGCGCACTCCAGGCCGGCGAAGCCACCGCCCACGATCAGGATCCGAGGTCGTTCCATCGCTCATCCCTTTGCCGTGAAGGTCCCCATGTCTGTCCGCCACACTCGCACGGAGCAGCGGGGGCTGCCACCGGGGCGGGGCGGATGAGGGAGGGGTGGGGCCGGGGCGGGCGCCCTGGGGCGGGGAGGCGGGGTGGGGTGCCGGCGTGTGTGCGGGGTGGCGGCGGGTGGAAGAGAGAGGAAGTGGCGGTGACACCGATAAGCTGTCGGCCGTGCTACCCGAGGTGACGGCGATCCGGTACGTGACGCCACTGCGAGAAGGCGGCTCGATGCCGGGCCTGGTCGAGGCCGACGATCGGCGGCTCTACGCGCTGAAATGGGTCGGTGCGGCACAGGGCCGTAAGGCGCTGGTCGCGGAGGTGCTGGCCGGGGAGCTCGGCCGGCGGCTCGGGCTGCCGGTGCCGGAGCTGGTGACGGTCGACCTGGACCCGGTGCTCGCGCGCAGCGAGCCGGACCACCAGATCCAGGATCAGATGCGCGCCAGCGGCGGGACCAACCTCGGGATGGCCTTCGTCAGCGGTGCGCTCAACTTCGACCCGCTCTGCTTCGAGGTGGACCCGGAGCTCGCCGGGCAGGTGCTCTGGTTCGACGCGCTGATCGGCAACGTCGACCGGTCCTGGCGCAACCCCAACCTGCTGGTGGCGACCGGCGGGCTGCGGCTGATCGACCACGGCGCCAGCCTGATCTTCCACCACAACTGGTCGGGCGCCGCCGCCTGGATCCGCCGTCCGTACGACGCCTTCGACCATGCGCTGCTGCGGGCCCAGCCGGACCTGGCGGCGGCCGACAAGGCGCTCGCGCCGCTCGCCGAGGCGGCGATCGAGGGCGCGGTGGCGCAGATTCCGGAGGTCTGGCTGGTGGACGAGTTCGGCTTCGACTCGCCCGACGAGGTGCGCGCCGCGTACCGTGCCCAGCTGACCGAGCGACTGGCCGGTCCGCGTGACTGGCTGCCGGAGGTGCCCGCATGACCGAGTCCGTGCCGTCCGCGCTGCCGGCCACCATCGAGTTGCACGACTACGAGTACGCCGTGATCCGCGCGGTGCCGAGGGTCGAGCGCGGCGAGTGCGTCAACGTCGGGGTGCTGCTGTACTGCCGGCAGAGCTCGCACCTGGCCGCCCGTACCCACCTGGACCAGGCCCGGCTTCTGGCGCTGGACCCGGTGGCGGACGTGCAGGGCGTACGGCGGGCGCTGCACGGGATCGAGGCGGTCTGCCACGGCGGGCCGGAGGCCGGTCCGGCGGCAGGGGACAGCGCCGGGCAGCGGTTCCGCTGGCTGACCGCGCCGCGCAGCGCGATCGTCCAGCCGGGGCCGGTGCACACCGGGCTGACCGCGGACCCGGAGGCGGAGCTGCGGCGACTGTTCGACCAGCTGGTGTTGTAGGGCACCGGGCGGGTGTGAGCTGTCTCGCCGACGGTTGCCCCGGTCAAAGCTTGAGTTGCTGAAGGACCTGGTCGTACGCTGGCCCCATGGGTTCGACAGCGACGACGACCGTACCGACCAACGCCGAGTTGATGGAGGCGTTGGCCGCCGTCGGTGCCGCGTACTTCCAGGACTTCGCGGCGGCCGCGGCCCGGCACGGGCTCTCCTCCTCGCAGGCTAAGGCGCTGGGCGCGGTGCAGGAGCCGGTGCCGATGCGGGCGCTGGCCGGACGGCTGGGCTGCGACGCGTCGAACGTCACCGGGATCGTGGACCGGCTGGAGTCGCTGGGCCTGGCCAACCGTGAGGCGGCGGCGGGTGACCGGCGGGTCAAGATCGTGGTGATCACGGCCGAGGGCCGGGAGATCCTGAACCGCATCCGCGGCGAGATGGCCCGGACCCACCAGGCCTTCGAGGCGATGACCGACGAACAGCGGATCGCCCTGCACTCGATCTGCGGCCAGGTGCTGCCGGTGCTGGCCGGCCGTACGGGCGGCGCGCAGTAGCACCCGCGCCGCCCGACCCCCGCGGGCCGTCCGTGCCGTTCCGGTCAGAGCAGGCCGGCGAGCTCCGGTGGCAGCGGCCGGTGGTGGAGCAGGGTGAGTGAGCGGGTGGCTCTGGTCACCGCGACGTAGAGGTCGCGCGGGGCGAGCGCGGCCGGTTCGACCACCACGACCGCGTCGAACTCCAGCCCCTTGGCGTCCGCCACGGTGAGCGCGTCCAGTGGTCCGGCCAGGGCGTCCGGTGCGATCACACCGAGGGTGCCCGGGCCGTCGGGCTGCCGGGCGAGCGCGGCGGCGAAGTCGCCGTCCGGGACGGGGACCGCGCGCGGCTGCTCGGTGCCCGGGCGGATGGACTCGGGCGGCCGGTGGCCGGGTACGGCGGTGCGCAGCACGGCGGAGGCGAGGGCCATGACGGGTGCCGGCGTGCGGTAGTTGACGGTCAGCCGCTCCTCGCGCCAGCGACCGGGCAGGTGCGGGTCGAGCATCTCGGCCCAACTGCGGGCTCCGGCGGGCGATCCGGTCTGGGCGACGTCGCCGACGATGGTGAGCGAGTTGGTCGGGACGCGCCGCAGGACGGCGCGCCAGGCCATCGCGGACAGCTCCTGCGCCTCGTCCACGACGACGTGGCCGTACGCCCAGGTGCGGTCGGCGGCGGCGCGTTCGGCGGTGGAGCGGTACGGGCCGCCGTCGCGGAAGCGCTCGGCCAGGGCGGCGGAGTCCAGCAGGGCGTCGTCGGTCTGCCCGGTGATGGTCAGCACGCCCTGGGCGAAGGCGAGTTCGTCCGGATCCTGGTCGGCGGGAGCGGGTGCCCGTTCCGCGCCCAGGAGTTCGGCGGCCTCGTCGAGCAGCGGGACGTCCTCGACCGTCCAGTGGGAGCCGGGCGGGCGGAGCAGGGCGGCCGCGTGCTCGGGGGCCGCCTCGGTGAGCAACTCCCGGTCGGTGAGCAGCCGTTCGATCAGCTGCTGGGGGGTGAGCCGGGGCCAGAGCGGGTCGAGCACGGCGCGGACGTCCGCTCGCTCCCAGAGCTCGCGCGGGGCGTAGTGCGCCTCCTCGTCGTCGTACGGGCGGCCGAGGGCGAGCGCCTGGGAGATGGCGAGGGCGTCGAGCAGGGTGCCCAGGTAGAAACCCCGGGCCCGGTTGTGCGGCAGCCGCAGGCCGCGGGCGGCGTCCCGGGCCTGGGCGCAGGCCCGGGCGGAGACCTGTAACCCGTCGCCGAGGTCCAGTCCTTCGGCGGGGGCGCTCTGGTGGGCGGCCAGCGCGCGGCGGAGCACCCCGGCCATCCAGGGGCCGCCCTTGGCGAAGGCCGTGGCGGGGGTGTCGGTGCCGGTGGTGGCGACGCCGGGGACGAGTTCGCCGACGGTGCGCAGCACCACCTCGGTCTCGCCGAGGGCGGGCAGCACCTCGTCGATGTACCGCAGGAAGCCGGGGTTGGGGCCGATCACCAGCACGCCCCGGCGCTCCAGCGCGGCGCGGTGGGTGAACAGCAGGTAGGCGGCGCGGTGCAGGGCGGCCAGCGTCTTGCCGGTGCCGGGGCCGCCCTGGACCACCAGGGCGCCGCGCAGCGGGGAGCGGATCACCCGGTCCTGCTCGGCCTGGATGGTGGCGACGGCGGTGCCCATCCGGCCGGTGCGCTCGCGGTCGAGGGCGGCGAGCAGCGCGGCCTCGCCGACCAGGGCGCGTCGACCGGACTCGTCCAGCCCGGCGAGGTCGAGCGCCTCGTCGTCCAGGCCGGTGAGGACGCGGCCCCGGGTGTGCAGGTGGCGGCGGCGCACCACGGGGCCGGGGTGGGCGGGGGTCGCGGTGTAGAACGGGCGGGCGGCCGGGGTGCGCCAGTCGAGCAGCAGCGGTTCGTACGCCTCGTCGGTGAGGCCGGTGCGGCCGATGTAGTGGACGGTGCCGTCGCGCTCGTCGAGCCGGCCGAAGCACAGGCCGCGCTCGACCGCGTCCAGCCGGGCGACGTGGCGGGCGGCCTCGCGCGCACGCACCTCGCGTTCCAGCCGGGCCTGGTGGGTGCCGCCGGGCGCGGCGCCGTCGTGGGCGTCGTCGGCGGCGCGGCGGGCCCGTTCGCGTACGGCGTCCAGCCGGGCGTAGAGCCGGGTGAGGTGGGCCTGCTCGGTGCGCAGGGCCGTGGCGAGGGCGCCGCTGGAGTTCCGTGCGTCCGCTGGAGGTTCGCTCATCGATGTGGTATCCTTGCGGTGAGGAGGCTGTGGAGCGTCATCTGAAAGGCGCTCAATTGACCCAGCCTACCCCATCCGCCGACGCCCGGCGTGACCTCGGCTGTTACTCTTGCGAAGCGTGAGCGCGAAGCCCCAGATCCCCAATGTCCTGGCCTCCCGGTACGCCTCGGCGACCCTGGCCCAGCTGTGGTCCCCCGAGCACAAGGTGGTCCTTGAGCGCCACCTGTGGCTCGCCGTCCTGAAGGCCCAGCAGGACCTCGGCGTCGAGGTGCCGGCGAACGCCGTCGCCGACTACGAGCGAGTGATCGACCAGGTCGACCTCGGCTCGATCGCGGCCCGTGAGCGGGTCACCCGTCACGACGTGAAGGCCCGGATCGAGGAGTTCAGCGAGCTCGCCGGGCACGAGCAGATCCACAAGGGCATGACCTCCCGGGACCTGACCGAGAACGTCGAGCAGCTGCAGATCCGTCAGTCCCTCGAACACGTGCGGGACCGTACGGTGGCCGTGCTGGTGCGCCTGGCCAAGCTGGCCGCCCAGCACTCCGAGCTGGTCATGGCCGGCCGCTCGCACAACGTGGCCGCGCAGGCCACCACCCTGGGCAAGCGGTTCGCGTCGATCGCCGACGAGCTGCTGGTCGCCTTCCGCCGTCTGGAGGAGCTGATCGCCCGCTACCCGCTGCGCGGGATCAAGGGCCCGGTCGGCACCGCCCAGGACATGCTGGACCTGCTCGGCGGTGACACCGGGAAGCTGGCCGAGCTGGAGCGCCGGGTCGCCGGGCACCTCGGTTTCGACCACGTGCTGACCAGCGTCGGCCAGGTCTACCCGCGCTCGCTGGACTTCGAGGTGCTCACCGCCCTCGTCCAGCTGGCCGCCGCGCCGTCCAGCCTGGCCAAGACCATCCGCCTGATGGCCGGCCACGAGCTGGTCACGGAGGGCTTCAAGGAGGGCCAGGTCGGCTCCTCCGCGATGCCCCACAAGATGAACACCCGCTCCTGCGAGCGCGTCAACGGCCTGGCCGTCATCCTGCGCGGCTACGCCTCGATGACCGGCGAGCTGGCCGGTGACCAGTGGAACGAGGGCGACGTCTCCTGCTCGGTGGTGCGCCGGGTCGCGCTGCCGGACGCGTTCTTCGCCTTCGACGGCCTGCTGGAGACCTTCCTCACCGTCCTCGACGAGTTCGGCGCCTTCCCCGCCGTGATCGAGGCCGAGCTGGACCGCTACCTGCCGTTCCTCGCCACCACCAAGGTGCTGATGGGCGCGGTGCGCGCGGGCGTCGGCCGGGAGGCCGGGCACGAGGTCATCAAGGAGCACGCCGTCGCCTCCGCGCTGGCGATGCGCGCGGGCGCCCGGGAGAACGAGCTGCTGGACCGGCTGGCCGCCGACGAGCGGATCCCGCTGGACCGGGCCGCGCTGGACGCGCTGCTGGCCGACCGGCTGTCCTTCACCGGTGCGGCCGGTGCCCAGGTCGCCGAGGTGGTCCGCCAGGTGGAGGCCGTCGCGGCCGCCTACCCGGAGGCCGCCAAGTACGCGCCGGCCGACATTCTCTGACGTCGGATCAGCTCTGAGCCGAGGGCCCTGCCGCCGGACCGGTGGCGGGGCCCTCGCGCGTCGTGGGGACGTGGCCCGGGTCGAACGGCGGGGTGGTGGTGCCGCACGGCCAGTCGCAGTTCGGCTCGGCCACCGCTTGCTCCTCGGGGGCGAGCACATTGCCCCGTACGGTCGCGGAGGCGATCAGCCCGCCGGCGACCAGCAGGCCCGCGCAGATCAGCATCGCGGTGTGGAAGGCGGAGTCGACCGAGGCGGGCACCCGGTAGGCGTCACCGCTCAGCCCGGCCAGCGCCGGCAGGGCGGCCACCGCGAGCAGGCCGGCCGCGCGGGCGGCGGCGTTGTTGACCCCGCTGGCGATGCCCGCGTGCCGGACGTCGACGGCGGCCAGCACGGTCGCCGTCAGCGGCGCGACCAGCACGGTCATTCCGCAGCCCATCACCGTGACGGCGGGTAGCACGTCCGCCCAGTACGAGGAGTCCGGGCCGATGCGCAGCATCAGCAGCACCCCGGCGGCGCACAGCATGGGACCGACGGTGAGCGGGATGCGCGGGCCGATCCGTTTGCCGAGGCGCCCGGCGCGCGCGGACAGCGCCAGCATCAGCACGGTGATCGGCACCAGCGCGAAGCCCGAGACCAGCGGCGAGAACCCGGACACGATCTGGAGCTGCACCACCAGCAGGAAGAAGACGCCGCTGAACGCCGCGTACACGCACAGGGTGACCAGGTTCACCGCGGTGAACAGCCGGGAGGAGAACAGGCCGAGCGGCAGCATCGGCTCGGGGGCACGGCGCTCGACGGCCACGAAGGCGGCGCCGGCCGTCAGCCCGATCGCCCCGCTGACCCAGACGGCGGGGGACAGGCCCTCGCCGGCCGCGGTCAGCGCGTAGGTGACCGCGCCGAGGGCGAAGGCGGCGAGCGCGGCACCGAGCACGTCGAAGCGGCCGGAGGCGTCCTTGTCCCGGCTCTCCGGCACCGAGCGGGTGGTGACCGCGACCACGGCGACGGCGAGCGGCAGGTTCAGCAGGAAGATCCAGCGCCAGCCGGGACCGTCCACCAGCCAGCCGCCGAGGAAGGGACCGACCGCGGCCGACACCCCGCCGAAGCCGGACCAGAGGCCGACCGCCGTCGAGCGGTCGTCAGGGTGGAAGACCGCCTGGAGCATGGCGAGCGAGCCGGGGGTGAGCAGTGCCCCGCCGATGCCCTGGACGGCGCGGGCGGCGATCAGCACCCGGATGTCCGGTGCGACGGCGCAGGCCGCGGAGGCGGCGGCGAACCAGACCACGCCGACCAGGAAGACCTTGCGCCGCCCGTACCGGTCGCCGAGCGCGCCGCCGAGCAGGATCAGGCCCGCCAGGGTGAGCAGATAGGCGTTCAGCGTCCATTGCAGGGACGCCAGGGAGGCACCGAGGTCGGCGCCGATCCGGGGCAGGGCGACGTTCACCACGGTGCCGTCGAGCATCGCCATGCTGGAGCCGAGCACCGTCGCCAGTAGTACCCAGCGCCCCTGCGCGGTGCCCAGGCGCAGGGTGCCGGTCTCGGAGGTGGCCACGGGCGAATCCTGCGCTGCCGGGGCGCACGTGACAAGGGTCACCGGTGGGTGTGTTGACCGAGGGCGGTGCGTGAAGGGGCGGGTGCGCTGCGTCGCGGATCTCGGCGCAGGGTCGTGGATCAGTGGCGGGGGGTGAATGGGTTGTGTACGTATCGTGCGGTCCGGCCTGCGGAGGGTCACTGGGTCCGGGGGGATCGTTGCCGTTTCAAGAGATCGACATTGCTTCACCCGAACGGATGGGTTTTAGTTCAGCGACCGCCCGGCCAGTCCGGACGGATCCACCGGGTGGAACGCCGAGTCCTGCCGCTGCCCGGTGGTTCGAAACGAACTCTGCACGGCAGGAGTGGGGGACCCACAGGTAAGTCGCCGGACCGGAGTTCGCGCCTCAGGGCGCGGGTGTCCAGGACCGGCTCGGGGTGAAGCCGCGCATGCGGCCGGGCAACTCCAGCCCGAACCCGACAGCTCACCTCGCAGGCGTCGGAGAGGAAAATTCCATGCCTGCTCAGGCCCGTCGTATCGCCCTGCCCCGCGCTGCCCGCATCGGCATCGCCACCGCCGTCACCGGTGTCTCCTTCGCCCTCCCGCTCGTGACCGCGGTGAGCGCCCAGGCCCACATCGTTCCGGCCGCCCCGGTCGCGCAGGCTGCCGCCTCCACCGGCGCCAAGCCGGCCGCGCAGGCCGCTGCTCCGGCCGCCCAGGCCGCGCAGGAGAGCTACCGCGTCGTCAGCGGCGACACCCTGTCCAAGATCGCCGCCGCCAAGAACGTCGAGGGCGGCTGGCACGCGCTGTACGAGCAGAACCGCTCGGTCGTCGGTGCCGACCCGAACCTGATCTTCCCGGGCCAGCAGCTCGCGCTGCCGGGCCACGCCGCCGCGCCGTCCGCCGACGCTGCTCCGGCGAAGCCCGCCGCACCGGCCAAGCCCGCCGCTCCGGCGACCCAGGCCACCACGCCGCAGGCCCAGGTCCAGGTGAAGACCGAGGCGGCCAAGCCGTCCGCGCAGCTCCAGACCCAGCTGCAGGTCGCCGCTCCGGCCCAGGTTGTGACCGCCACTCCGGTCGCCGCCGCCACCTCCGGCTTCGTCGCCCCGCTGGCCAACCCGAAGCTGGGCACCGCCTACGGCGTGGCCGGTTCGATGTGGGCTTCCGGCCACCACACCGGCCAGGACTTCATCGCCTCCACCGGCACCCCGCTGCGCGCCGTCGCCAACGGTGTCGTGGTCAAGGCCGGCAACGGCGGCGCCTACGGCAACCAGGTCGAGATCAAGCTCGCCGACGGCCACTACGCCGAGTACGCACACCTCTCCTCGATCGGTGTGAAGCTCGGTCAGGCCGTCACCGTCGGCCAGCAGATCGGCCTCTCCGGTGCCACGGGCAACGTGACCGGCCCGCACCTGCACTTCGAGATCCGCAACGGCTCGGAGTACGGCTCGGACATCAACCCGGTCGCCTACCTGCGCGCGCACGGCGTCGCGCTCTGAGCCCGAGGCACTCCGACCTCGCGGGGCCCTGAGCCCCGAAGGTTTCAGGAACCGCCGCTGCTGCGGGGCGAATCGATCCTCCGGGATGGTCATGTCGGGTGACCGCTCGACCGGGTGATCGCCGCACAGTGGACATGGGCGCGGGACACGCCCAGGCCGGCCCGGCTTCATGAGGACCTCCTCGTGGAGCCGGGCCGGCTGCTTCGTTCGAGCGGGAGTCAGTGCCGGTGGACCGGCAGGCCGTACCGGGCGGCGGCCAGCAGCTCGTGCATCCGGTGGCCGAAGTCGTCGGTGTCCCGAGCCGGTTCGGGAAAGGCCAGGCGGACGTCGCGGTGGCCGTGCGGGTGGTCCAGGCGCAGCACCAGGCCGTAGCGGTCCAGCGCGAGCGGGCGGACCTCCGGCTCGTGGGCGAGCACGGCCGGGTCCAGCAGCCGGGTGAGGACGTCGAGCGCCTCGGCGTGGTCGTCGGCGAGGTGGGTGAGCAGCGCGGCCTCGTGCCGGGCCAGCGGGTCGGGGGCGGCGAGGGCGAGGTCGTCGGCGGTGACTGCGCCGGTGCCGTACGGGGTGGCGAGGACGGCGTGGGCGACGTCCACCCGCAGGTGTACGCCGAGGCCGTCGTCGGTGAGGTGGGCCAGGTGCAGCCGGCCGGCCAGGGTGAGGCGGGCGCGGACGCGGTCGCGGACGGCGACGGGGGAGACGTCGGTGATGTCGAGGACGACGGCGAGGCCGTCGGTGGCACCGGCGGCGGCCGTGGTGAGCGGGTCGTCCAGGGCGGTGCGCAGCCGCAGCCGGGAGCCGTGCACGGAGACCGGGGTGTCCAGGTGGTGGTGCTCGCCCAGGGCGCGGACGGTGAGCGAGGAGGTCGTGCTGAGCAGGCTGTGGATCCGTTCGGCGGTGGTGGGCTCGGGGACCTCGGTGGCGCCGGTGGGCAGGCTCATGGGCGGACCTCCAGTAAGTTAGGTGAGCCTAACCTAATGCGGGGGTGGGGGTGTGGCAAGCAGGCGTCCGGACGGGCGGAAG
>NZ_JBHVFE010000093.1:0-23634 GCF_042801945.1 Kitasatospora sp. NPDC057542 | reverse complement strand
CCCGACGGGCGGGCCCGGGGGCGCGGGGCTCGCGCAGCACGGGCCGTCCGCCGCCGTCGCGGGGCCCGGGAACCGGCTCCCGGGCGTCAGGGGTTGAGCGGGCGGGATCGGACAGGCAGGCTGGGGAGGGGCGGGCCCCAACCTCGGCGGTGGGGAGCGCGGGCGGGGGCGAGCGTGGTTGGATGCGGTCGTAGCGTGGAACACCGACCCGGGACACCGGGCCCGGAACGCCGTCCGAGGCGGGACGGGCACGGTGGCACGGGACTTGAGCGGACGACGACGGCAGGGACGAACGTGAGGATCTTCCACCGGGCACGGCACCGGCCGTCCGCCACCTGGCGGCAGACGACCGACCGGGCCTTCACGCTGATCGGCGACGGCCGCTACGAGGACGCCGGCGCGCTGCTGGTGATGGCCGCCGACCTGGAGCCGTGGCTCTCCGACTCCTGGTTCAACCTCGCCCTGCTGCACAAGTTCCGCCGGGACTGGGAGCAGGCCCGCTCGGCCGGCCTGCGCGCCGTCGCCCTGCTGGACCGCGAGCACGGCGCCCCGGACTGGTGGAACCTCGGCATCACCGCCACCGCCCTCCAGGACTGGCCGCTGGCCCGCCGCGCCTGGCAGGCGTACGGGCTGAAGCTGCCCGGCGGCCCCGGCGGGCAGCCGGACGGCCCGGTCAGCCTGGACCTCGGCACCACCCCGGTGCGGCTCTCCCCGGACGGCGAGTCCGAGGTGGTCTGGGGCCGCCGGCTGGACCCGGCCCGGATCGAGGTGCTGTCCATCCCGCTGCCCTCCTCCGGCCGCCGCTGGGGCGAGGTGGTGCTGCACGACGGCGCCCCGCACGGCGAGCGGGTCACCGACGGCGTCGCCTACCCGGTGTTCGACGAGATCGAGCTGTGGGCGCCCTCCCCGGTGCCGACCTACGTGGTGCTGCTCCAGGCCGCCACCGCCGGGGACCGGGACGCGCTGGAACGGCTGGTCGCCGACGCCGGCTACGCCGCCGAGGACTGGACCTCCTCGGTGCGGCTGCTGTGCCGCGCCTGCTCGGAGAGCCGGATGGCCTCGGACGACGGCGTCGCCGCCCACCACGACCCGCACGACGACGGCGACGCCGCCCACCCCGGCCACCTCAGCCACCTCAGCCAGGGCGGCGCGGCCGGGATGTCCTGGTTGGTCGAGCGCGAGTGCGGGATCGCCGCCCCGGCCCACCTCGTGCGCACCCTGCTGGACCGCTGGGTCGCGGCGGCCCCGGGAAGTCGGGCTTACCGGGATCTCGAAGAAGTGTGCTGAGTACCCTGGTGAGGTAACGCGTAGACCTACGGAAGCGGAAGACATGGCGGAGCAGGCCGAGCAGCACGAGCACGAGCACGACGTGGAGGGGACGGCGCCCGAGACGCCCGTGAAGGTGATCGGTGAGGAGCCCGACCTCAGCAAGGGCACCGCGCGCCCGATCACCGTCGTCGGCAACCCGGTGCTGCACCGGGAGGTCAAGGACGTCACCGCCTTCGACGGCGAGCTGTCCGCACTGATCGACGACATGTTCCAGTCCATGTACGCCGCCGAGGGCGTCGGCCTCGCCGCCAACCAGATCGGCGTCGACCTCAAGGTCTTCGTCTACGACTGCCCGGACGACGAGGGCGTGCGCCACATCGGCCACGTGATCAACCCCGTGCTGGAGGAGTACCCGGCCGACCGCCGCCGCGTCCTCGACGACGGCAACGAGGGCTGCCTCTCCGTCCCCACCGCCTACGCCGAGCTGGCCCGCCCGGACTACGCCGCGGTCACCGGCGTCGACAAGGACGGCAAGCCGATACGCGTCGAGGGCACCGGCTTCTTCGCCCGCTGCCTCCAGCACGAGACCGACCACCTCTACGGCACCCTCTACATCGACAAGCTGTCGAAGCGGGACCGCAAGGACGCCCTGCGGCAGATGGCCGAGGGCACCCCGAAGTACGCGACCGTGCCGAACGCGTAAGGATCGAAACCGAGTTGGCAGGGCCGGTGCGGAAGTTCCGTACCGGCCCTGTGCGTTGTCCGCTCCGGCACGGAACAGCCGTGCCGGACGCGGGGATCAGGAACGGCCGGTGGCCGCCGGTTCCGTGTCGAAGGCCCGGAAGAGCGAGAGGTCGGGGGTGCGGCCGCGGATGGCGGTCCAGGCCTCGTGGAAGTCGCGCCGCACCCGGGACGGCGGCCAGGGGGTGGGCCGCAGCTCCGGGGGGAGGAGCGGGTCGCGCTCCAGGGCGTGGGTGAATGCCTCGGCCAGGCGCAGCGCGGTCGCGACCAGTTCGACGGGGCCGCGGTCGGGGCCGAGGGGCTCCTCGGCGAGCGCTTCGGCGAGCGGCTGGTAGGCCTCGACCGTCTCGGCCGAGGGCCAGAGGTGCTCCGCGGTGGCGGTGGGACCGGTGAAGCCCGGGCCGGTCAGACGGGTGGCCTCCGCCGTGATCAGGTAGGCGCCGACGGTCCGCGCGGAGGCCTCGACGGCGAGTTCGTCGAGGAGGTCGTGGGGGCTGACGTAGGCGCCGGGCGCGAGCGGGACGGCGCCGAGCCGGGTCAGCGCGGTGCGCAGGGCGTCGCGTTCCGACCGGTGCCGTTCGGGGACGGAGAAGGTGTAGAGGCGCCAGAGTCCGTCCCAGGGGACGAGACCGGCGTCCTGGGCGTAGGCGAGCGCGACGAACCGGACGTCGGTGTCCGAGCGGAGCCTGCCCGCGTCGGTCAGGACGAGACGGCCCTTGCGGCCCCGCCCCTCCTGGCGCAGGATGCCGGCCGCCTCCAGCCGGCGGACGGCCAGCCGGACCGGCTGGTCCGAGAGGCCGACCGCCGCGGCGACGTCGTAGACGTAGTCGAGTGCGGCCGTGCCCTGCGGGTCGAAGCAGGCCTCGACGACCGTTCGCGGTGCGGCTTTGTATGCGGACACGGGAGACCTCGGTTCTCGATCACGTGCCCCTGCGCGGGGCCGTCCGGTCAATCTGCCACACGGGAGCTCAGGCGCCTTCCCAGGGATAGCCGTGGCGGCGGAAGGCCGAGGCGATGGCCGCCTTCCCGCCTTCGACGTCGTCGTCGAAGAGGACGCGTCCGAGCGGTGACTCGATCCGCACCTTGCCGCCGTGGCGGAAGACGCCGCCGACCTGGTCGCGGGCGATCACCCGGCTGTCGTCGCCCTCGACGATGGTGATGCTCTCGTCCGAGATGCGCAGCGTGGCGGCGTGGTAGGTGACGAACATCCCGATCAGGAGCCCGACGGCGGCGAGCACCAGCGGCCGGCCGACCACCATGGCCGGGGAGGTGAACGAGCCCAGGAAACGGACGGTGTCCGCGTAGGGGATCGGGTGCCTGGCGGCGAACTGGAGCAGCCACGGGACGGCGAAGCCGAGGCCGGCGCCGACCGTGCCGCAGAAGACCCAGACGGCCACCTTGGTGTCGAGGGGCATCCGGAGCTCGGTCGTGGCGGACTGGGCGCCGGTTTCTTTCATCATGAATACGACCGTAGCAGGTTCGATATATTTTGGCGATCGAGGAGAGGCCGGCTCCCTTGTCGGAGGTCGGGCCTAGGGTGGCCGGCAAGATCATCGGGTGGTGGGGGTGCGGCGGTGAGCTGGTGGAACAGGAAGCCCGGCGAGGAGCGTTGCTCACCAGCGTCCTGATCACGGGCCCCGAGGTGGCCGAGGACCCGTACGGCTCCGAGCCGGTCGTCCGGTGGCGCGACGTCCGCGAGCTGGACGCGAACCCCGGGGCCTGGCCGGTGGCGGCTGACAGCGACCGGCCCCGCTGGGACTGGACACCCGCCGAGGGGGTGGGCCCGCTGCGGTTCGGGATGAGCCCACCCCAGGTGGCGGCCGTGTTGGACGGCGAATCGCCGGCCGCGCGCAGAGGACTCCACGCCTGGGCTTGGCAGGGGGTCGGACCGTGGTCCCTGGAAGAGGACCACTTCGACCGTGCCGGGGTGACCGCCCACTACTGGGGCCGTGAAGGCATTCCCACGCTGTCCGCCGTGACCGTGCACGGGCGCACCGGCCCCCAGGTGGAATTCGAGGGCATCCGTCTGACCGGCAGGGCGGTATCCGACGTCGACGCGGCCCTGGAGCAGATCGCCGCGGATCGCGGGACGCTCCTGAGGTTCACCCCTCGCGGAGACGGCGGGGTGGAGGGGACCAACATCTGGGTCGGGGCCGTCAGGGCCGGAGACACCGTGGTCAGCGAGGCCACCTTCTACACGCCGGACTGGGAGGGCGACTTCTGACGCCGTGCTGGTCCGTCCGCCGCGGCTGGGCAGGGGACGTCGGTCCAGATGCGGTTGGGGCACACGATCACGTAGTGGCCGGACCATCGGCTGTCGGAGACCCATCGGGACCACACCACGTCGGAGTGATCGGCCAGTTGGTCGAGCGCGTGCTGTCGGCGGGTGGAGAGCGGGAGCCAGGGGTCTCCGCCGGGCGCGTGCTCCGCGTAGCGTTGTACGAGCCAGTCGGCCGCATCGGCCGGTGTTGACCAGGTGCTCCGGACCTGGGCGGCGGGCCGCAGCAGCCACCAGCCTGTCATCAGAGGTGGCAGGTCGGAGTGGCCGAATTGTGCGCGGTCGATCGGTCGGCGCTCGGATTCC
Organism: Kitasatospora sp. NPDC057542; assembly: GCF_042801945.1. Classification (NCBI taxonomy): domain Bacteria; kingdom Bacillati; phylum Actinomycetota; class Actinomycetes; order Kitasatosporales; family Streptomycetaceae; genus Kitasatospora; species Kitasatospora sp. NPDC057542. Next base: position 19,040 of record NZ_JBHVFE010000093.1, on the reverse strand, counting down.
TTCGCCAGAAGCCGGCCGTCGCCGGCCCATTCGTAACCGTGGAAGTGCAACTGTGCTGCTCCTCGGTGTGGTTGGTGCCCCGGCCGCCCGCACGGAATTGCGGACGGCCGGGGTGGTTCGGGAGGTGTCAGGCGCGCAGGCCGAACCGAGCCGGGTCGATCCCGGCGTTGGTCAGCTCCTCGGCGGTGAAGAGCAGGGGCTCGCGGTCGGGACGCTTGCTGTCGCCGAGGGCGAAGACACCGTGCTGCACCAGCCCGAGGGTCACGCACGACTCGCCGTCGTCGCCCCCGCCCTGGTTGCCGCCGCACGCGCGGTTGAACTCGACTCGGGAGAGGTCGAGTTCGTACAGGTTGTGATCGGTCATCGTCTGCACCTTTCGGTATCGCTTCGGGGCGGCATGGAACGGCCCCGCCCCGCCCAGGACCTGGGCGGAAGAATGAGGGGAAGAGGTCGGCCCGGCAGCGCCGGAGGCCGATGCGGTGGTGAGCCGGCCGGCAGGCAAAGGTCCAACGCCCAGGTGGTCCCACCGAACCCGTGCGCGAGAAGTCGGACCGGCCGACTTCCCGCGTCGTGAGGCCCAGACGGATCTGGTGGCTGATGGGTCTTGTTCGACTTGTTCGGCGGCGTGACGGCTCTGCGCGCCACGGCCTTGGCCTCCTCGCCGGAAGCCTGTCGAAGCTTCCACAGCTCTGCCCCGAGTTCGGTAGCCCCCGCCCGGCGTGAATGCCGTTCGGGGGCGGGGGAGTTCAGGGCTGGTCGATGGTGGCGATGGTGATCGGGTGGGCGGTCCAGTCGGTCATCTCGCCGACGTAGAGGGTGGTGCTCCAGGTGTCGTTACGGCTGAGGCAGCGGGCGACGCCCTCGCCGCCGCCGGGTCCGATGCAGATCCGGATGAAGTCCCGGTGGGCCTCACGGATGGGGAGTTCGCGCACCCGCTCCCAGAGGACGGGGAGGGCGTGGTCGACGCTGGGGAAGTCGGTGGGGCGCATGATGCCGGCGATCCCGGCCCGGACGGCGCTCACGCGGCGCCCGCCTCGGGGGAGATGTGGCACCAGACGACCTTCCCGATCCCGCCCTCGCGCGGGCAGCAGCCCCACTGGGTGGCCAACTCCTGCACGAGGAACAGGCCTCGGCCGGTCTCGGAGGAGGTGGAGATGGGGCGGGGCGCGGGCTTCTCGCCGTCGGCGTCGTGCACCTCGATGCGGAGGGTGTCGTCCGGGGAGAGCTGGAAGCGGACGAGGATGTGCCGGTCGCGCGGGGCGCGGCAGTGCTGGATGGCGTTGGTGACCAGCTCGCTGACCAGCAACTCGCCGGTGGGGAGGAGGAGTTCGCCCGAGGGGTGGGGGAGGAGGAAGTCGTGGAGCTTCCGGCGGGCGGTTCGGGCGGACTTTCGGTGCCGGGTGAGCCGGCAGGTCTGCTCGATGGGGGAGGGGAAGACGGCTTCAGGCATGGCGGGGCCACCTCCGGTGGTGCGGGGTGAAGACAGCTGAAGAAGGCATGGGGATGCCCGGTGGTGAGCCCCACCGAAGTAACGCTGTGTGGCGGTACTCACTACGCCAGGTAGCATGCACCTGGATTGGTGCAACCTGCAAGCGAAACAACTGCAACGATGCAGATGTGGTTACGCTGGATTGACGAACCGTCACAAGGCACACTGTGGCCGTTAGGTGAGAGGACTTGCGCATGGCTGATGAATCGAAGCCGACTGTCCGCGCCCGGCGACTCGGCTCGGAACTTCGCCGCCTTCGCGAAGTTGCGGGCAAGGGGACGGAGGACGCGGCTCAGGCCCTCGCTTGTTCCCGCGCCAAGATCAGCCGCATAGAGACCGGGGTTTCGGGCGTTCGTCGGCTGGACCTCGGGATCCTGCTGGATCTGTACGGGGTGGGCGTCAGGGAGCGTGAAGCTCTGGAGAAGTTGTCGCGGGAGAGCAAGAAGCGCGGCTGGTGGCACGACTACGGCGACACCATCCCATCGGCGTATGTCGATGTTCTCGGGTTGGAAGATGATGCTCGCTACATCCGCATGTGGCAGACCATGGTTGTGCCGGGCTTGTTGCAGACGAAGCGCTACGCTCGCGCCCTACTTGAAGCCAACCCTGCTGCCGTCCGACCAGAGCGCATCGACCAGCTGGTCGAGATCCGTATGGAGCGGAAGGAAGTTCTCGCGAAGCCGGATCCGGCCCGATTCTGGGCGATCATCTGGGAGCCTGCGCTCAGGTGTCCGGTGGGAGGGGTGGAGGTTCACAAGGAGCAGTTGGAACATCTCGCGGAGATGGCGCAGCTCCCCAACGTCACCTTGCAAGTGGTGCCGCTGGAGGTCGGTGCTACTGCCGGCGCATGTGGAGCCTTCGTGATGTACGGCTTCTCTGACTCGCCTACTCCCGGAGCGGTCTTCCTGGAAACCCTGACAAGCAGCCATTATCTGGAGCAGCAAGGCGAACTGGATGGCTATGGGTTGGTCTTCGAATACTTGCGATCGGCCGCTCTGAACCCCAAGGAGTCGCTGGATATGATCGCGGCCATCGCGGCGGCGACATGACGATGAGATCAGAAGGGGTGTGAGCGCGTGACTGTGCCGGACAGTGCCACTCAGGGGTGGCGCAAGAGCAGCTATAGCGCCCAGGCGAACGAGTGCGTGGAGACCCGGCTGTTGATGGTGGGCGGGATGGCTGTTCGGGACTCGAAGGACTCAAGTGGGCCAGCTCTGGCGTTCACTGCCGATGCCTGGGCCGCGTTCGTTCGGGGCGTGAAGGCCGGAGAACTCTCGGATAGGTAGATACGTCTCGATCGCTTGAATGTGGCTGGGCTAGCGTCACTGGTCTGTGGAGGCGAGACGTGATCGCGGTGGGTCTCGGAGGCATCGTGTGGCGTAAGTCGTCGTACTCGGGCGCGCAGAGCGATTGCGTAGAAGTGGCCGAGGTCGTAGCCGTCCCTGAAGGTGAGTGGCGCAAGAGCAGTTACAGCGGGCAGGGCGGGAACTGTCTTGAGGCCCAGACCCGGTCGGCGGCAATGGCGGTCCGGGACTCGAAGGAGCCGGGTGGGCCGGCGCTGGTCTTCGCGGCCGATGCTTGGGCGTCCTTCCTCGCCGGGGTCAAGTCCGGGGAGTTTCCGACCGACTGAAACAACAGTGGTGCCCCGCACGGGCTGCGGCCGTGCGGGGCACCACTGTCGTATCCGACCTCTTAGAAGTCGTCGTCGAAGGCGACCGAGCCCTCGACGGCCACCTGGTACGCCGACACGCGACGCTCGAAGAAGTTGGTCAGCTCCTGGACGTTCTGGAGCTCCATGAAGCCGAACGGGTTGGCCGAGCCGTACCGGATCGGCAGGCCCAGGCGGGCCAGGCGCTGGTCGGCCACAGCCTGGAGGTACTCGCGCATCGAGGCGGTGTTCATGCCGGGCAGGCCGTCACCGCACAGGTCCTGGGCGAACTGGAGCTCGGCCTCGACGGCCTCCTCCAGCATCTCCGTGACCTGCTTGGCCATCTCGTCGTCGAAGAGGTCGGGCTCCTCCTCGCGCACGGTGTCGACGACCGACATCGCGAAGTCCATGTGCATGGACTCGTCGCGGAACACCCAGTTGGTGCCGGTGGCCAGGCCGTGCAGCAGACCGCGCGACCGGAACCAGTACACGTACGCGAACGCGCCGTAGAAGAACAGGCCTTCGACACACGCCGCGAAGCAGATCAGGTTCAGGAGGAAAGCGCGGCGGTCCTCCTTCGTCTGCAGCGAGTCGATGTGGTCGACCGCGTTCATGTACTTGAAGCAGAACTGGGCCTTCTGGCGGATGGAGGGGATGTTCTCCACCGCGGCGAAGGCCGCGTTGCGGTCCTCCGGGTCGGGCAGGTAGGTGTCCAGCAGCGTCAGGTAGAACTGGACGTGCACGGCCTCCTCGAACAGCTGCCGGCTCAGGTACAGCCGCGCCTCCGGGGAGTTGATGTGCTTGTAGAGGCTCAGCACCACGTTGTTGGAGACGATCGAGTCACCCGTGGCGAAGAACGCGACCAGCCGGCCGATCAGGTGGCGCTCGCCCTCACTGAGCTTCGCCAGGTCGGCGACGTCGGAGTGCAGGTCCACCTCCTCGACGGTCCAGGTGTTCTTGATCGCGTCGCGGTACCGGTCGTAGAACGACGGGTAGCGCATCGGGCGCAGGGTCAGCTCGAAGCCGGGGTCGAGCAGCATCTTGCGGTCTTCAGGGGTGCTCACTGGCAGGCCTCGCAGGACTCGGGGTTCTCCAGGGAGCAGGCGATGGCGGCTTCCTGCTCCGGGGTGAGGGAGGGGGTGTTCACGGGCACCGGCGCGGCGGCGCGGGCGGCACCCGGCGCGGCCTGGGCGATGCGGGTGGCCGGGCGCGAACGCAGGTAGTAGGTGGTCTTCAGACCGACCTTCCACGCGTAGGCGTACATCGAGCTGAGCTTGCCGATGGTCGGCGCCGCCATGAACAGGTTCAGGGACTGGCTCTGGTCCAGGTACGGCATGCGGGCGGCGGCCAGGTCGATCAGCGCGCGCTGCGGCAGCTCCCAGGCCGTCCGGTACAGCGAACGCACCTCGGCCGGCAGCCAGTTCAGCTCCTGGACCGAGCCGTTGGCGTCGCGCAGCGCGTCGCGGGTCTGCTGGTCCCAGACGCCGAGCTCCTTGAGCTCGCGCACCAGGTACGGGTTGACCTGGAGGAACTCGCCGGACAGCGTCTCGCGCTTGAACAGGTTGGACACCTGCGGCTCGATGCACTCGTACACGCCGGCGATGGACGCGATGGTCGCGGTCGGCGCGATGGCCAGCAGCAGCGAGTTGCGCAGGCCGGTCTCGGCGATCCGGGCGCGCAGCGCCGTCCAGCGGTCGGCCCACTGCGGGGCGGCCGTCGGGAAGTGGTCGATGTGCAGCTCGCCGCGGGCGGCGCGGGTCTCGCCGTACGCCTCGTGGCGGCCGAGCTGCTCGGCCAGGTCGGCGGAGCGCTCGTACGCGGTGAGCATGATGCGCTCGGCGATCAGCGTGGACAGCTGCTTCGCCTCGGCGGAGTCGAAGTCGAGCCGCAGCTTGAAGAAGACGTCCTGGAGGCCCATCACGCCCAGGCCGACCGGCCGCCAGCGGGAGTTGGACGTCCCGGCCTCGGTGGTCGGGTAGAAGTTGATGTCCACCACGCGGTCGAGGAAGGTGACGGCGGTGCGCACGGTGGCGTCCAGCCGCTCCCAGTCCATGGCGCCGAGCAGGTCGTCGGCGCAGGCCCCGGCGGCCACGTGGGCGCCGAGGTTGACCGAGCCCAGGTTGCAGACGGCGGTCTCGGAGTCGTCCGTGACCTCCAGGATCTCCGTGCACAGGTTGGAGGAGTGCACGGTGCGGCCCGGCAGAGCGGTCTGGTTGGCGGCGCGGTTGGAGGCGTCCTTGAAGGTCATCCAGCCGTTGCCGGTCTGCGCGAGGGTGCGCATCATGCGGGCGTACAGGGTCTGCGCCGGGATGGTGCGGACGGCCTTGCCGGCCAGCTCGGCCTTGCGGTACGCCTCGTCGAAGTCGGCGCCCCACAGGTCGACCAGCTCCGGCACGTCGGCCGGGGAGAACAGCGACCAGTCCTCGTTGGCGTTGACCCGGCGCATGAACTCGTCCGGGATCCAGTGCGCCAGGTTGAGGTTGTGGGTGCGGCGCGCCTCCTCGCCGGTGTTGTCGCGGAGCTCCAGGAACTCCTCGATGTCGGCGTGCCAGGTCTCCAGGTAGACGCACGCCGCGCCCTTGCGGCGGCCGCCCTGGTTGACGGCGGCGACGGAGGAGTCGAGGGTGCGCAGGAACGGCACGATGCCGTTGGACTTGCCGTTGGTGCCGCGGATCAGGCTGCCGCGCGAGCGGATGCGCGAGTAGGACAGGCCGATGCCGCCGGCGTGCTTGGACAGCCGGGCGATCTGCGCGTAGCGGTTGTAGATCGAGTCCAGGTTGTCCAGCGGGGAGTCGAGCAGGTAGCAGCTCGACATCTGCGGGTGGCGGGTGCCGGAGTTGAAGAGCGTCGGCGAGGAGGTCAGGTACTCCAGGCGGCTCATCAGGCCGTACAGCTCGGCCACCTCGCGCACCGACTGCTCGCTGTCGCCGACCGCCAGGCCACAGGCGACGCGGAGCAGGAAGTGCTGCGGGGTCTCGATCACCTTGCGGGTGATCGGGTGGCGCAGCAGGTAGCGGGACTGCACGGTGCGCAGGCCGAAGTACTCGAAGCGGTCGTCGCCCGCGGCGTCGATCAGCCCGTTAAGGGCGGCGGCGTGCTTGGCGACGAAGGCCGCGGTGGTGTCGCCGATCAGGCCCTCGGCGTGGCCGACGGCGATCGAGGCGGAGAAGGACACCGAGCCCTGGCTGGTCGCCTCGTCGACGATCTCCAGCGCGAGCAGGCGGGCGGCCAGCTTCGAGTACTGGGGGTCCTCGGCGATCATCGACGCGGCGGCGTCCACGGCCAGCCCGCGCAGCTCGGCGAAGTCCGAGCCGGCGTGGCGGCCGCGCAGCGCGGCGGCGGCGACATGGCCGGGGTCCACCTCGGTGAGGTCGGTGCTGCGGTCGGTGAGCAGCCGCAGCAGGGCGCCGCCGGGGTCGGAGACCGTCGGGTCGGTGAAGGCGGTACCGGAGCCCTGGGCGGGCAGGGTGGCTGAGGCGGCGATGGTCAAGGCGCTCTCTCCTGGCGGCGATCGGCGGCGGTGATCGGGGGTACCGGGCCGATCTGGGCAGGGGAGCACGGCGCGAACGCAGACGGCGTCGCGCGACGGTTACTCCCCGGCCCGCCCGCGAGGCCCGGAGGGGTACTGCTGGTGCCGGCGCGGCCTCTGCGGGAGGGCCGTGGCGCACGCTGTCCGGCAGGTAATCGGACTCGCGGGACGGCTGCTGGAGCCGCCCGCACACCGCTGCGGGGCAGTCCCGGATTCGCACCGGGTTCCCCTGCATCGACAGCAGGAGTGAGCATACATGTAGTGCCGCCAGACTGCGGCGGCACCATATGTTGTGCCTGTCGTGTCGCAGATGTGCGTGGGCCGGGCGGCCGGTCAGTGCTTGAGATAGACCTTGTACGTACTCGAATCGCCGGTCGGCGACGTGAACTGGGCGACCAGCCGGTAGTGCCCGGCGGCGGTCAGGGCCTCGCTCAGGGCCCGGTCGGTGGCCCTCGGCGCGGTGCTGTCGAGGACGACCATCGTGAACCAGCCGTCCCGGATCGCGGCCGCGCTGCCGTCGTCGCCGTGATGCTGGACCCCGGCCCCGTCGCGGTACTCCGTGCCGGTGCGCGCGGAGACCCACTGCTCGGGCTTGGAGACGCTGCCGAGGTAGTACTCGGCGAGTCCGTCGACCTCGGTGAGGTAGCGGCCCTGGGGCTGCGTGTGGGCCCGCAGGACGGCCAGCAGACGGCCGGAGTCGGGCCCGTTCTGGTAGCGCAGGGCGGACTGCTCCAGGCCGAGGGCGAGCAGGGCGACCCACACCAGGATGCCGAGCTGGGGATGGCGGAAGTGGGCACCGACCAGCCGGGTCAGGCCGACCCCGGCGAGCGGGGCGGCGAGCAGCATGCCGTAGCCGAGGTGGCGGAACAGCGCGCCGGAGGTGCCGGTCCACAGGTGGGCGGCGGGGATCAGCAGGGCGGTGACGGTCAGGGTGGCCCCGAGCAGGGCGCGCCGGCTCCGGGAGGTGGGGACGGCGTCCTTCTCCGGCGCGTCGTGCTCGTTCATCTGCTCGCGGCGCGCGTAGGCGATGGTGCCGGCCACCGCGAGGACGGTGAACAGACCGGCCCACTGGAGCGTGCCGAGCAGGATCGAGCCGGCAGAGCCGGGGGCGTTGCCGTGCGAGGGCGACCACCCGGCGACCTTGCCCAGGGTGCCGAACGGGAGCAGCAGGACGAGGGTGCCGAGGGCCGCCAGCAGCGCGCGCACGGCGGCCGGCCCGGCCCGGTGGTACGGCCGGGCGCAGGCGAAGGCGAGGGCGACCAGCGCGGGGACGGCGAAGGCCGCGGAGTAGGCCACGGCGCAGGCCAGTGCCGTGGGTGGGGCGGCGAGCAGGGCCAGGGCCGGGTGGCGGCGGGCGGTGAACACCGTGGTCCAGGCCGCGAGGGCGACCAGTAGTACGGCGAGGGACTCGGGCGCGGCGTAGAAGCCGACCACGACGGTGGACTGGAGGACGGCGTACACGGCTATGGCGCAGATGGCGACCCGCTCGTTGAACAGCCGCCTGGTCAGCGAGTACAGCAGCACCGTGGTGAGCAGCGCGAAGCCGAGGCTGAGCAGCCGGGTGCCCCAGATGCCGTTGGCGTCGGCGGCGGCGCCGGCCAGCGGCGGGTAGAGCCAGGGCGAGCCGTGCACCCGGTCGACGAGGTCGGTGGTGACCGGGGTGCCGTGCAGCAGGTGGGCCAGCTGCTGGCGCCCGGAGACCATGGCGGCGGCCTCGTCGGGGTGCGCGGCGGCCAGCAGGCGCAGCGAGAGCGCGGCCTGGACGGTCAGGACGGCGCCCAGCAGGCCGCGGGCGATCCAGCGGCGGCGGGGGCTGGGGCCCGGGTCCCAGCCGATCGCGGGGACCCGCGGGATGGTGTACGGGGCCAGCTCGACGCCGTCGGGGTTGTCCACCGCCACGGCCGTGCGGGGCCCGGCGGGGTCGGGGTCCGGTTCGGCGGTCGGACCGTGGGCGGGGCGGTCCTGGGCGGAGCGGCCGTGCGGGACGGGAGGGAAGTCGGATTCAGTGCTCATCAGGGGTTCCGGATGTCGAAGCCGTAACGGGGGTCGGACACGCGCTGCTTGAACGCGGCGAGGGTGTCCGGGACGGCCTCGACCCGCCAGTCCGCCCGCTTGACGATGTTGAACCAGACGAAGCCGACGATGTCGTCGTGCGCCTCCAGCCCGGAGAACAGCTGGTCGATGTCCGCGTGCTGGCGCTTGCCCTGCTCGGAGGCGGTCTCGCTGATGAAGAAGGGCTTGTTGGAGAAGGTGCGGATCTCGGCCATGGTCGGCCCGTAGAGGGCGTCGAAGGTCTTCGGCCCGGTGCGGGTGAAGTAGCCGGTCATGCCGGCCCAGTCGACGTAGGTGTCGCCGGGGTAGTACGGCGCCAGGCGGGTGTTGGGTGCGGGGTCGGTGATGTTGGGACTCCAGACCCAGATCACGTTGGTGGCGCCGGCCTGGTCGAAGAGGTCGTGGACGTGGCGCCAGGCGGCCACGAAGTCCTGGGGGGTGGCGGCCTGACGGCCCCACGGGTACCAGTCGCCGTTCATCTCGTGGGCGATGCTGATGGCGATCGGCAGGTTGAGCTTGGCGACGGCCTTGGCGACGCCGCGCACGTAGTCGTCGGTGTCGCCGGCCGCGATCGAGGCGAGCGAGCGGTCGTGCGGCTCCCAGGCCATGAAGGGCAGTGCCCCGGCCTCGTGGATCCGGCGCACGCCGGCGGTGTCGAAGCCGCCCTTCCAGTGGGCGTAGTACTCCAGGACGTTGGGCTGCTTGCCGATCGCGGAACTGTAGCCGGGCAGCGCGTCCATCGTGGCGGGGACGTCGGGCAGGGCGGCGCCGAGGTACTTGTGGCTCGGCTTGAGCAGCGGCGTGACGTCGTACGGGACGCCGGACGGCAGGGCCTTGGGCTGGGCGGGCACCGCCGGTGCGGCGCCGCCGGGGGTCGCGCCGGGAGCGGTGGGGGCGGCCTGGGCCAGGTCCTTCTGCATCGCGAAGCCGGGATCCTCGGGGCCGCACGCGGTGACGAGCAGCAGGCCGGCGGCGGTCAGCAGCGGGAGCGCCAGCCGGCGATGGAGCCGGCCGGCCCGCCGGAGGTGGGCGGTCATGGCGATCACTCTGCTTCCGTGGGGCGCGGCTGGACGAGGACCCGGCCCACGATGGTGGCGTAGAAGAGGCCGGAGGCGAGGACGAGGGCGAAGTTCAGCGGTCCCATGGTGAGCATCCGCCAGATGCTCAGCAGCACCCAGAGCAGGGCCGTTCCGCCGCCCCAGGCGATGACGCCGATCCAGAACCGACGGGTCTTGTTCCTCTTGGCGCCGCTGGAGCCGGTCGGCTGCCAGGCCATCCGGTTGCGGCGCACGATGTCCCAGATGGCGAAGACGTGCGCCCAGCCGTACATCATGCGGGCGGCCCAGGCCTCCAGCCGGTAGGGGTTGCGGTGCCAGAGCGGGAAGATGATCGTCGCGTAGAGCAGGCCGGGCAGCACCAGCGCGGTGTTCTCCCAGCGGATCAGGTCGGGGCGGGCGAGCAGCAGGACGATCGGTATGAGGGGTGAGACGACGGTGAACAGCGCCGTGTGGATGTAGTAGAAGAAGCCGGACAGGTAGCAGGCCCGGGTGACCGGCCGCAGTTTGGTCTGCCAGAACTTCTTGCTGCCGAGCAGGCTCATCGAGCCGGTGCACCAGCGGTACTGCTGGTTGAAGAAGCCGCCCACGTTGTCCGGGCAGACGCCGGTGGCCAGCGCGACGGGAATGTACTGGAGGTCCCAGCCGAGGCGGCGCAGGTCGAAGCCGGTGTGCACGTCCTCGGAGTGGCCGATCAGCGTGGTGCCGCCGTTCTCCTCCAGTGCCGCGCGCCGGTAGATCGCGCAACTGCCCACGCAGATGGCGCCGTCGTTGCGCTGCCGGGAGACCTGGACGGTCCGGTAGAACAGCTCCTGGACGGCCCCGGCGCCGCGCTCGATCCAGTTCTGCGAGTCGAGGATGCGGAAGAACTGCGGGGACTGGACGATGCCGAGGCGCGGGTTGGCCTCCATGTAGGGGAGCATCTCGTTCAGCAGGTCCGGTCGGGGCGCGAAGTCGGCGTCCAGGATGAGGACGTAGTCGCTGTCGGAGTTGCGGAAGCCGAACTGGAGGTTGCCGGCCTTCTTGAACCAGCCGAGCCTGTCGCGGGTGCCGTACACGAACTCGAAGTCGACGGCCATCTGCGCGAGCTGCGGGCTGTTGCTGTCGTCGAGGACGTACGGGGTGACCTCGCCCGGGTACTGGTCGCGCAGCCGGGCGACGTGCGTCCAGGTGTTGTGCAGCACCTCGATCGGCTCGCCGGCGACGGGCAGGAAGATGTCGACGGTCGGATAGCGCTCGGGCTGCCAGGACTTGACCAGGGCCCGGTGGGCGGAGAGGTCGAAGGTCTCGTTGAAGCCGTGCACCCAACGGGAGATCAGGTAGTAGACGATGGTGAAGGCGAGCGGCGGTACGAAGAAGAGGAACCACGGCGTCGCGCTCAGCAGCCCGATCTCGCTGGCCACCATGCAGGCGAAGCTGATGAGGGAGAAGCAGGTCAGCACCCACAGGTTGGTGCGGGCGTAGAGGTACTTCTCGGTGTTGTCCGGGGGTTGGGGGAGCAGGCCCCACCGGTTGCGGGCGGCCGGGTCGCGCCGGCTGCGGCGTCGTGAGACCGGCGGTTGACCGCCTCCCGCGAGTCGCGCGCTCTCGGTGACAGTCACGTGCTCTACTCCCCCGAAGCCGTACTGAGTCTGAACCGTCCCCGCCCGGCGGCCGTTGTCGCTCGGGCACCAGGGGACGCCAGGATCGTACGGGACCGATCGCACGGAGTTCGCTCCCCCCTCTTCCGTCAGCCACCAGGAACCGATATCGAGTTCCGATCGTGATGTGAACGAGGGTGCGGCCGGAGCGCTTGTGTACGGTTGTCCGCTCGACGGGCGAGGACGGTTCGGGGAAGAGTGATGATCATCGAGGACGGCACGGCCGGGCGCTTGGCGCGGGGCCTGCGGGCGGTCACCGCGTTCGGTGCGGTCGCCGCGATGCTGGCCGGGTGCAGCGGCGAGGTCGGGGCGGTGGAGCCGCCGGCCGCCACGACGGTGGCGTCCGGGCCGGGTCTCTGCTCGACCGCGCAGGAGCCGTTCCCCAAGCTGGCGTTGGACGGCGGCGCCAAGGTCCTCGAACCGAACCCGTGGAACACCGCCGGCACCGTCTGTGTGGACCCGGTCGGGGACAGCGGGTTCACGCTGTCCCGGACCGACGACTTCGTTCCGAAGAACCCGCTCGCCCCGGGCGCCTACCCCAACGTCTCCACGGCCCCGGGCGCGAGCGGACTGCCGGTGCCGGTCAGCGCACTCGGCGACGCCACCGCCGACTGGGACGCCAACGGCCGGGTGAGCGGCTCCTTCAACCTCTCCTTCGACCTCTGGTACGGCTCCAGCCCGGACAACTGCCTCCCGGGGGAGAGCGCCGAGGTGATGATCTGGCTGGACGCCACCGACAACGTGCGGCCCGCCGGTGACAAGGTGGCGGACGCCCTGCCCTTCGGCGACGCCGGCTACCACGTCTACCAGGCGCCGATCACCGGCCCGCACAGCGTGATCAGCTACGTCCGCACGGCACCCACCCACACCACCCGCGGCCTCAACCTGCGGTTGTTCACCGCCGACGCGATGGCCCGCGGGTACGTCCCCAAGGGCTCCTACCTGTGCCGGGTGCAGGCGGGCTTCGAGGTCTGGAGCGGCGGGACCGGCCTGCGCAGCAACTCCTTCGCCTTCCACAACCGGGTCGGCCTGCCGGCCGGCGAGGTCCCGGCGGGCGCTCCGGGGATCTGCCTGCGGCACGGCGGCGGCGGGATCGCCGGGACGCCGGTGACCGTCGGATCCTGCGGCGACCAGGCCGTCTCGACCGGGTGGACGGTGGGCAACGACGGTTCGCTGCGCGGCGGAGCAGCCTGCCTGGCGCCGGCCGCCGACCGCTCCTCGGTGACGCTGGCCGAGTGCACCGGCGGCCCTGCGCAGCGCTGGGTCACCGCCCCCGGGCAGCGGTTGAAGCACCAGGACACCGGGCTGTGCCTGGGCACCGCGGGCGGGGCGCTCGCGGACGGTACGGCGGTGCTCCTGAGGCCGTGCGCGGACACCGTCTCGCAGCGCTGGAAGCTGCCGTACAACGGAACTGCGTGAGTCGGCGTCGCGCGCGGGAAACCGCAGCCGCATTGACGTTTCGTCCGCGCACCCCCCATGGGCGTGGCGGGGTGGATGCCCTAGCATTCGGGCCATGAGCGATCGACCGGTACCGAGTGGCGAGCCGGGCCAGCCCCCCACGCCACCGCAGCAGGCACCGGCCGGGGGGGCCGCTCCGGCCACCGGTGTGCCACCGCAGTCCCCGAGCGGAGCCTTCGGCCCCGCGTCCGGCTACGGGCCTTCGCCCGCTGCGCCCGTGCAGCCCCAGCAGATGACGCCGTATCCGGCCGCGCAGCCGGTGCCGCCGGTGCCGCATCCGGGCGGGGGACCCGCCCCGCTGGTGCCGGGGCCGGTGCAGCCGGCTCCGGTGGCGCCGCAGCAGGCACAGCCCGTCCAGCCGCACCCCGTACAGCCGCAGCCGGTTCCGCCGCAGGCGCCGATGCCGCAGCCCGGCCCGCCCGTCGGTCAGCAGCCCTTCCCGCCGGGCGCGCAGCCGGCCCAGCCCGTGGCGCACTGGCAGCAGCAGGGCGGCTTCCAGCCGCCGGTTCCGCCGGCCGGCACGCCGGTCTCCCAGTCCGCCACACCGGACTGGGAGGCGTTGGCCGAGCAGAACGAGCAGTCCGCCAAGCGCGGCCGCCGGCGCAAGCTGATCGGCGTGGTGACCGCCGTGGTCGTGGTGGCCGCCGCCGGTGGCGGTGGGTACTGGTACTACCAGCACGGCCAGGAGAAGAAGCCGGTGGCCCAGGGCACCGGCCAGCCGAGCCCGACGGTCTCCGGTCCGTCCAGTACGACGAGCGCGCCGCCGGTCAAGGGCATCGACAGCCCGCCGACCGTCGGCTCGCTGCCCGCCAAGAAGGGCTCGGCCGCGCTCAACCTGGGCGCCGACGCCAAGCAGGGGACGATGACCGGCTTCTCCGGGCAGGTCCTCAAACTGCCCAGCGGCCAGGACTCGTTCGCCTCGACGTCCACCCCGGTCGTCGACGTGAGCAAGAGCTTCACCGTCTCCGCGCGGGTGCTGGTCGACGTGCCCAACGGCAACCGCAGCGCGGTCAGCCAGGGCGACGGCCAGTACTACTCGTACTCGCTGGGCCGGGCCAACAACAACGGGCACGACCAGTGGTACTTCAAGGTCCAGGTGCCGGGCGGCGGTTCGGCGGTCGCCTGGTCCAAGGGCGATGCCACGGTCAACCAGTGGGTGCTGCTGACCGGCGTGTACGACGACCCGTCCGGTCAGATCACCCTGTACGTCAACGGCGCTCCGCAGTCCTCGGCCAAGTCGGCCGGGGTGCCGCCGAGCGGCGGCAACACCCTTCAGGTCGGCCGGCTGAGCTCCAACTCGCAGTGGGCCGACCCTTGGCACGGCGCAGTCGCCGACATCCAGGTGTGGGACCAGGTGCTGCCCGAGGCCGACGTCGTCAAGATCGTGGCCGGTCCGAGCTCGCCTCCGTCCGTCGCGCCGACCGGTGCCTGGCTCGGCGGCTGAGCCCGTCGGGGCGGGTTCCGCGGGCCGGTGAGGACGACCCGCAGGACCCGCCGCAGGGCCGACCGGCCCTCGTGAACGTCCGGCCGCCGCCCCCGGCAGTGTGGGGCGGCGGCCGAAGCGCGCCCCGGGGCGTGGGCTCCAGGGCCCGTCCGGATGCGAAGTCCCAGATGAGGAGCAGTACTGATGAGCGCGGACGGCCGCTGGATCCGGCCCGAGTCCACCCGCAAGCCCGTCCTCGGCGGGGCCAGGCCGGCTGGAGTGGCCCTCGGCGAGCGCGACCGGGCGGCCACCGGGACGGCGCAGGTCTACCCGGCGGCCGACCGGCGCCGCCGCAAGCCCGGGCCGCCCGGGGTGCCGCACCCGGCCCGGCCGGCGTTGCGGGCCGACTGGCTGCCGCTGCTGGCCGTGCTGCTGATCCAGGGGGCGCTCTCGTACCACCTGATCCTCAGCAACACCGCCTTCATCGACGAGGGCACCTACATCTACGCGGGCTACCAGGAGATCGCGCACCTGCGGCACGGCACCCCGGTGTCGACGTACGAGACCTTCTTCTCCGGCTCCCCGCTGATCTACCCGGTGGTGGTGGCCGTCGCGGACTTCCTCGGCGGGCTGAACGGCGCCCGGCTGCTGAGCCTGGCGTTCATGCTCTCCGCCACCGTCGCCGTCCACCTGGCCACCCGGCGGCTGCACGGCTCGCTCGCGGCGTTCTGCGCGGCGGCGGCCTTCGTCGCGCTCGGCCCCACCCAGTTCCTCGGCGGCCTGGCCACCTACGACGCGATGGCGCTGGCGATCCTCGCCTGGTCCGGGTACTTCGCGGTGCGGCTGACCACCGGCGGCGGCTACCCGAGCCTGGTCGCCTCCGGGATGCTGCTGGCCCTGGCCGGCGCCACCAAGTACGCCGCGCTGCTGTGGGTGCCGGTGGTGGCGGGCATCGCGGTGCTGGCCGGGCCGCGCGGGTCGCTGCGCCTCTGGGAGGCCTGGCGGCGCGGGCTGCTGGTGCTGCTGACCTTCGTGGTGGCGGTCGGTGCGGCGGCGCTGGCGGCCGGCGAGAAGTACGTCAACGGCTTCAACCACACCACGCTCAAGCGCGCCCCGGGCCACGACTCGTACTCCTACGTCGCTTCGGAGGCCGCCCGCTGGGTCGGCCCGCTGCTGGTGGTCGCGCTGGCCGGGGTGCTGGTGCAGCTGCTGCGGGCGCGGCGGCGCGGTGGTGCGGCCTGGCCCGAGTTCTGGCTGGCGCTGCTCCTGCTGCTGGCCGGACTGATGGCGCCGGTGAACCAGATCCGCATCCACACCTGGCTGTCCCTGCAGAAGCACGTCGACTTCGGCGCCTGGTTCTCCTGCATCGTGGTGGGCCTGGTCCTGGCCCGTACGGTGCTCTGGCTGAAGGGCCGGCTGCACCTGGCGGCCGGGGTGGCGGCCGCCGCCCTGGTGGTCGGTCCGCTCGCCTGGGTGGGTTCGGCCCAGGGCCGGGAGATGTACGGAGAGTGGTCGAACTCGAAGGAGTTCGTGGCCGCCCTGGAGCCGTACATCGTCAAGGGCGAGGACCGGTACCTGGTCGAGAACTACAACGTCCCCGCGTACTACCTGCGCAAGCAGACCAACTGGCAGCAGTGGCACGACCTGGTGGCCGTCTTCCGCCGGGACCCGGCCACCGGCGAGATGCAGAACGGGGTGCCCGCGATCCAGGCCGGCATCCAGGCCCACGAGTGGAAGGTCGTGGTCCTGGACTTCACCCAGACCGGGGCCATCGACAAGGCGATCCAGCCCACCCTGAAGGCCGCCGGGTACCGGGTGGTCACCGTGGTGACGAGCGGGAAACACGGCCGGTACACCGTCTACGTGGCGCCCGGGTACGACAAGAGGCCGTGACGGGCGTTCAGGACGGGCCGTCCGCTCGGAACGCCATCGTGTAGACCATCAGATCCATCCCCGGGTAGGGGGACCAGTCGCGCTCGGGGGTGCGCCGGAAGCCGACGCGTTCGTAGAGCCGGTGGGCGGCGGTCATCTCCGGGCGGGTGGAGAAGGCCATGCCGGCCAGGTCGAGTTCGCGGCTGCGGGTGACGGTGGCGCGGACCAGGGCCTCGCCGACGCCGCGGCCTCGGGAGGCGGCGGCGGTGGCGAGCATCCGGATCTCGCCCTCCCCCGGGGAGGCTATGTCCGCCCACTCGGTGCCGCCGACCGCGAAGGTCACGCAGCCGAGGACCCCGGCTCCGGCCGCGTCGACGGCGACGAGGAGCTCGGCCTCCCGGGCCCGCCGGCCGGCGTCGCGCAGCAGCTCGACGTAGCTGCTCGTGGGCTCGGTGTAGCCGTCGCCGACGAAGGTCTCGACGGTGATCCGGCCGGCGCAGGCGAGGTCCTCCGGGAGGGCCTGGCGGATGAGGAAGTCCATCGGGCCAGTGTGCCGGAGCGCTCCGTGGGACGGTTCTCCGGGGTCGAACGGGCCGGGAGGGCGGCCCGGTCGGCGCCGGGGCGAGGGGAGGCGGCGGGAGGGGTGCCGTACAGCCGCTCGGGGCGGGCCGGGTCTGCGGGGTAGCCGCCCGGGCGGTGGTAGTTGTCGCGGCCGGCCGCCGGGCCGCGGGAGGCTTCGCGGCCGATCAGGACGCCGAGCAGGCCGAAGCCGCCGACGGCTGCGGCCAGGGCGAGTGCGCCGGAGAGGGTGTCGCTGTCCATGGGCACCACTGTGGCCGGGCGGCGCGGCGGCCACGAGTGGCAGGAACGACCGATTGCCTCGAAATCCTGCCAGCCGGCGCCTTCCGCGGCGGCGGGCAGCGGGGGCATCCTGGACGGCATGCTGAAGAGTGACGGCATGCTGGAGAACGTGGTCGCGGTGGTGCTGGAGGAGATCCACCCCTTCGAACTGGGCGTGGCCTGCGAGGTGTTCGGCCTGGACCGCACCGCCGACGGACTGCCCGGGTACGACTTCGCGATCGCCGGGGCCCGCCCGGGGCCGCACGCGACCCACTCCGGCTTCGCGGTGGACGTCCCGTACGGCCCCGAGCGGCTGGCCGGGGCCGACCTCGCCGTGGTCACCGCGGCGGGCATCCGCCGCACCTACCCGGAGCCGCTGCTGGAGGCGCTGCGCGGGGTGGTCGAGGCCGGCGGCCGGGTGCTGTCCATCTGCAGCGGCGCCTTCGTGCTGGGCGCCGCCGGGCTGCTGGACGGCCGCCGCGCCGCGACCCACTGGCGGCACAGCGAGGCGCTGGCCGCGCGTTTCCCGCTGACCACGGTCGAGCCGGACGTGCTCTACGTGGACGACGACCCGGTGATCACCTCCGCCGGGACGGCGGCCGGAATCGACGCCTGCCTGCACCTGGTGCGCAAGGTGCAGGGCGCCGAGGTGGCCCGGGATATCGCCCGCCGGATGGTGGTGGCGCCGCACCGGGAGGGCGGGCAGGCCCAGTTCGTGAACCGCCCGCTGCCCGAGGCCACGGGCGAATCGCTGGCCCCGCTGCTGGACTGGATGCGCCACCACCTGGCCGAGGAGGCCAGCGTCGAGCAGCTCGCCGGCCGGGCGCACATGTCGCCGCGCACCTTCGCCCGCCGCTTCCAGCAGGAGACCGGCACCACCCCGCACCGCTGGCTGGTCGGCCAGCGGGTGCTGCTCGCCCAGCGGCTGCTGGAGTCCACCACCGAGTCGGTGGACGCGATCGCCGCCCGCTGCGGCTTCGGCAACGCGGCTGCCCTGCGGCACCACTTCGGCCGTCGGCTGGGCACCACGCCGCTGGCCTACCGGCGCTGCTTCGCCGGCCCGGACCCGGCCTGCGAACCGACCATACCCTGACGGACCGTCAGTCCTCCTTGGCCGCCAGGTGCTCGACCCCGTTCCAGGCGTCCGGCCGCAGCCGTCCCTCCTGGGCCCGCCAGAGGCTGGTGGAGCAGTTGTGTACCGGCCCGAGCGCGGTGAGCTGCTCCTCGGTGAGCCGGTCCAGCGCGTAGCGGAGCATCAGCACCGTGCAGTCGTGCGCGACCAGCAGGACGGGTCGTCCGGCCTCCTCCTCGCAGAGGTCCCGCAGCAGGCTGCGCACCCGCAGTGCGACGTCGGCCCAGGACTCGCCGCCCGGCGGTCGGTAGTACAGCTCGCCCATCTTGCGCCGCCGGGCCGCCTCCTCCGGGTGCTTGGCCTCGATCGCGGCCTTCGGCAGCATCTCCAGGACGCCGAGTTCGCGGTCGCGCAGCCGCTCGTCGTAGCGGACGGCCAGGGTGACGGGGACGACGCCGAGCCCGGCGGCCTGGGCGAGTGCGATCCGGGCGGTCTCGGCGGTGCGTACGTACGGTGAGCACCAGACGCTGCGCGGGCGGTCGGCGCTGGGCAGGCCGGCCCACCAGTGGCCGAGTGCCTGGGCCTGCCGGCGGCCGTGCAGCGACAGCGGGATGTCGGCGTCGCGGCAGCTGATCGGGACGCTGAGCGCTCCGGCGGCCTCGGCCAGCTGGAACTCGACGTTGGCGGTGGACTCCCCGTGCCGGGTGGCGATCAGCACGGACGGCAGCCGGCCGGCCGCCGCCGGGCGGTGGGCGGTGCCGTGCTGGCCCTGCGCGGTGACGTGGTGGTGCTGGCTCTGGGTGGACTGGTGCTGGCCGTTGAGGGTGGTACCGAGTTCTGCCATGGCCGCGAGCTCCCCGTGGTCGATCAGGTCCCGGCCGGATGCCGGTCCGGTCTGGTGGTGCCCGGCGTACACGCCTGTTCATACATATGATCGCGCCGCCTTCTCCAGTGTTCACGGA
>NZ_JBHVFE010000092.1:0-23714 GCF_042801945.1 Kitasatospora sp. NPDC057542 | reverse complement strand
GCTCCACCTACAACAGCTCCGGCGTGCAGCTGAGCGGACCGTCGGTCACCCCCGCGGAGACCAAGACCGTTCTCACTCCGACCTCCGGTGCTCTCCCGACTCAGATACAGACCACCGGCCCTATGGGGGCCGACTGGACTGTTACAACCACGCTGGACCCGGCCCGCGAATCGGCGTTGACCAGTACCGACGTCAACGGCCGCGTCATCACCGGGCAGTACGACGCGCTCGGCCGGCTCACCGCCGTCTGGGCGCCCGACCGCCCCACCTCGCAACTGCCGAGCCGCAAGTTCGCCTACGCGCTCAAAGGCACGGCAGGACCGTCCACCGTCAAGACCGAGTCGCTCAACGATGGCTCAAGCACGCACTCGGCAAGCATCGAAATCTACGACGGCCTGGGTCGCCACCGGCAGACCCAGCGCACCAGCGACGCACGCTCTAACGGGCGCCTGATCACCGACACGGTCTATGACACACACGGCTGGGTGATCAAAACCTCTGCCCCGTACTACGAGAGGAGCTCCTTCCCCACCGAATCGGTCTTCATCCCCACAGCCGACGGCCAGGTACCGGGGCAGACCTGGAACACCTACGACGGCAGCGGGCGTGTGGTTCGCGCGGAGTTCCGTTTCAACGGCAACCTCCAGTGGGCCACCACCACCGCATATCCGGGCGCCGACCGGACCGACACCACCCCTCCCAGCGGCGGAATGCCAAGCTCGGTTGTGACTGACGCCAGGGGACGCACCACCGCCCTGTTGCAATACCGCACGCCGACCCCAACGGGCAACAACGCCGACGCGGACATCACGGCGTACACCTACACACCAGCAGGCCAGCCGGCCAGCCGTACGGACAGCAGCGGCAACACCTGGACCTACACCTACGACCTGCGTGGACGACAGGTATCTGCGTCCGACCCGGATACCGGCGTGACCCAGACGTTCTACGACGTCAACTCGCGTATCGACCACACCACCGACGCCAAGGGCACCACCCTCGCCTATACCTACGATCTGCTCGGCCGAAAGACCGGCACCTTCAATGGCAGTGTGGCCTCCGCGAACCAGACTGCAGCATGGACGTACGACACGCTCGTCAAGGGCCAGCTCACGTCGTCCACTCGCTACGTTGGCGGCAAGGGTCCCGTGGCCTACACCACGGCTGTGACCGGTTACGACACCGCCTACCGGCCGCTCGGCACCTCCATCACCATCCCGTCCGTGGAGAAGGAGCTTGCCGGCACCTACACCACCACCAATACTTACAGCCAAGTGCTCGGCGCCCTGACACAGACGAGCATTCCTGCGGCCGGCGGGCTCCCCGCCGAGTCGATCACCTACTTGAATACGGCGACTGGTCTGCTGTTCTCGGCAGCCAGCCTCGACCAGACCATCGTCCGACAGGTTGACTACGACGCACTCGCACGACCGATCCGCACGACGGCCGGCGACTACGGCACGCAGGTCGTCTCCACCCGGCAGTACGACTGGGCCACCGGACGGGTCATCAACTCCATCATCGACCGACAGGCCAGCACGATCCCGGTCGACCAGATCAGCTACACCTACACCCCGTCCGGCCGGATCACCTCGGTCACGGACATCCAGGACGCCTCGGCAACCGACACTCAGTGCTTCACCTATGACCACCTGGGCCGGCTGACCGGCGCCTGGACCGACACCGGCGGCAGCACCACCACGATCGACTGGACCGACTCCTCCGGAGCCGTCCACGGCACCGGCGCCTCCGCCACCGTGCCCGGCATCGGCGGATGCAACAACGCGAACGGCCCGGCGTCCGTCAGTCCCGGCGGCCGCACGGTCGGCGGTCCGGCGCCCTACTGGAACACCTACAGCTACGACGCGAGCGGCAACCGCACCGGCCTCGTCCAGCACGACATCACCGGAAACAGTCTCAAGGACACCACCACCACCCAGGCCTTCGGAGCCTCCAAGAGCACCAACAGCCCAACCACCGCCCCCAACACCGGCGGCGGAACGGGCGGGCCCCACGCCCTGCTCACATCCACCACCACCGGGCCCGCAGGCACCAAGACCACCGGCTACCAGTACGACGCCGCGGGAAACACCACTGCCATCACCGACACCAGCGGAACCACGACGCTCGCATGGAACGGTGAAGGCAGAGTGGCCTCCCTCAGCTCGACAGGAGCTGAGGGAACCACGAGCTATCTGTACGACGCGGACGGAAACCAGCTCATCCGCCGAAACCCCGGCAAGACCACCCTCAACCTGCCCACCGACGAGCTCACCCTCGACACCGCCACCGGAACACTAAGCAACGTCCGGTCCATTGCCGCAGGAGGCGGGCTCACCTAAACCCGGGTCACCTCCACCATCGGCGGCGGCAACGTCGTCATCCAGGCCGCCGATCCGCACGGCACCAACGGCGTCCAGATCGGCACCGACGCCGCCATGACCGTCACCCGACGCCCCACCGACCCATTCGGCAATCCTCGCGGCACCCAACCTTCCACGAACCAGTGGGCCGGCACCAAGGGCTTCGTCGGCGGCAGCAAGGACGACACCACTGGCCTCACCAACCTCGGCGCCCGTCAATACGACCCCGTCCATGGACGGTTCATCAGCCCCGATCCCATCCTGGACCCGGCCAATCCCCAGCAGTGGAACGGCTACGCATACAGCAACAACGACCCCATCAACGCCAGCGACCCAAGCGGGCTGTTCCTCGGCTTCAACTGCAAGACCTGCGACAACATAGTCAATAAGGTCAAGGACGTAGCAAGCGGAGCCTGGCACGAAACTGTCCAGACCTACAACGAGCTGGCCGAGGGCACTGCTCGCCTCCTCGGCGACGACAAAATGGCGGATAATTTCCGCTATCAGCGGGAAAATCCCAACTCCCCACTCAATCTCACCACTATTGTCTCGGAAATAGGCGGTCCCCTGGACGGACCGCACAGCAAGTGGTACCAGTTGGGTCGGTGGTTCGCCAAGACATTCGGCCCGTTCCTGCCCCTACCCACTCCAGGCGGTTTGGCCGGCTCTGCCGCAATACACGGCGGGGAGGCAATAGCCAAACGCCCTGGCGCAGTGAAGAATATCGTCAGCAAACTTGTGTCGAAGATCCGGCCGAAGTCTGGCCCATGCAGCTTTGCTGCTACGACACCGGTTCTCATGGCCGACGGAAGCACCCGAGAAATCGCCGAAATCAAGCCAGGCGATCAAGTCGAAGCAGGAGATCCACAAACCGGAGAAACCAGCGGTCACGCCGTCACGGCCACCTGGAAACATGACGATGACGACCTTGTCGATGTCATTGTTCAATCAGGCGACAGCGAAGAGGTAATCCACACAACTTTTGGGCACTCCTTCTGGGACGCCACCACTCAGAAGTGGACTCCCGCGGGCAGCCTGCAGTCGGGACACAGTCTCAAGACGGAAAGTGGACAGGACGCGAACGTCGTGTCCGTCCGCGAGGCAGCCGGCCAGCAGGTCATGTACAACCTCACCGTCGAGGACCTCCACACGTACTATGTGCTGGCAGGAAATGCGCCGGTATTGGTGCACAACAGCAACTGTGAACTCCGAGCTCTCCATAGCAAACTTCCGGAGAGGGTTGACGGCGGGCAGACTTCGGGCATTGCCATGGATAGTCACGGCAATACGAGCAGCATCATGACGAGCGGCAAGGGTACCTACAGGAATCTGATCGATCGAGCCAATAGCCGGTTGGGCCAGTGGGGATTCCGTTCACCTGCTGCACGCGCGAGTGATGTCGAGCAAAAGTTTGCTGCTAGCATGCTCAATCCAGATGGAAGTACGCGCATTACAAGCGCAGACCTGGTAATCAATCACGCACAAGGGCCGTGCGATGAGCCACTGGGGTGCGATATGGTGCTACCATACATCCTCAACAAGGGGCAAACGCTAACGGTTCACTTTGTTGACGGCTCGGGCGTGTGGAACAGCCATGTATACCAAGGACTGGCTGATTTTGGCTAAGAAGGGATACGTGCGATGGCGACCGATAATCGACTAGAAGCGCGCTATCGTCGCACTGACATGCAGAACCCCGTTCTGCTCTCCACGTCGGGTGACGTAGATTGCCTCATTGATGCCCTGTTGACGGGGCCGGCACTCCATGATGCAGTACATATCCTGTCAAGGGCTCGATCTCGAATGTCGGCAGGATTTCCGGATCACGAGCTATACGTCGGAGTCAGTAGAGATTTCAATGTGGGTGCGCTAGCTCTAACGGCACCCGAGGTCGGACACATCGCTTCAGTGGGCGCCCCTGGCTCTCGCAGTGGCGTCGCATACCATGTCGCCGAGCACTGGACTGAGTTTCCAGATAATTCGGAGATTCCACTCGATCTCGTTCGAGAGGCGGTCAAGGAGTTCCTGCACTCCGGAGGAAGTATTCCGACTTGCGTTGAATGGAAGCGCTTTGAAATTGCCGATGAAGGTGTAGAGGATGACCCTTGGGGATCCCCCTCCTGATCGGTAAACCTCGGCGCGACGCCCAAGCCGCACTGGCAAAGGCGCTGAACTTGGTTGATCTCTAAGCCAAGTACCCGACGTCACGTTCCCCACAGGGCTGACGACGGCTGAGCAGTAAGTCGTACTGGTCTCACCGGATCTACTCCGGTGAGGCCAGTACGTTTCTAGCCTGCGCGCTTCACTCGGAGTGATGTCCGGATCATGATCGGGAACGCGAAATTTCCCTTCTGTGCACCGGTCCGGGTAGTCGTAGGTCTTCGGGTCCAAAGGGGTGCCGAGCAGTGCGTCCGCGGGTGGACGCTGACTCAGCCCGAATCCACCGACCTGATTCGAGAGTGATCAGATCCGGGGTTTGGCCGGGGTGACTGGGGGTGGGCATGGGAGGCCCGCTGGTCTGCCCAGCTCTTCCACGTCTGCTCCGGTCGGGCCTTGTCGGGCTGGTGGTCGGGTTGTTGATCAGGCCGGTGGCGGGTGGGCGGCGTCGAAGAGGTCGGTGAACGCGTGCTGCCAGGGCCAGCGGTTGGGCAGGTGCAGTGTCAGACGCCGGGCCGAGCGAGCGATGCGGGCTGGAACGTGGATCAAGTGGTCGCGCAGGGTCGCGGTGGTGGCCCTCGCGTGGAAGGTCCCGGCGAGGGCTCCGGCGGCCCGCAGCAGGTTGTGAGCGATGGCCCACAGAGTCAGCCACGCGTTATTCGCCTGAAAGTTCCCGGAGGGCAGGTGGGCCGGCGCCGAGCCCTTGGCGT
Organism: Kitasatospora sp. NPDC057542; assembly: GCF_042801945.1. Taxonomy (NCBI): domain Bacteria; kingdom Bacillati; phylum Actinomycetota; class Actinomycetes; order Kitasatosporales; family Streptomycetaceae; genus Kitasatospora; species Kitasatospora sp. NPDC057542. The sequence continues at coordinate 18,484 of NZ_JBHVFE010000092.1, read as the reverse complement.
CCGCGATGACCTGCTCGACGGTCGCGTGCTGGCGGTGGTGGAGCTCGGCCTGGAGCGTGGTGAAGGGACTGTCGGTGAACACGGGGTGGTAGCGCCAGGCGGTGAACAACTCTCCCTGCCCAGCCATGACTTCGGCGTTCAGGCGGCGGACCCGGCGCACGATCAGGCGGCCGGTTGCTTGCTCGGCCTTCCTGCGTCCGGTGAACGCGGTGTACTCCACCTCGGCGTCGGAGACCGGCTCGCCGATGTCCGGGTCCACGAAGGCCTCGGGGTAGCGGATCGGTGTCCAGGGGTCCTCGCCGATCGAGCTGATCGTGGCGGCGATGTGGGGGTTCATCCGCACGGTCAGCGAGAAGTGCGCCCTTGCGCGGCGGCAGACGGCCACGACATCGGCGTTGTAGAACTGGCTGTCCGCGCGGACGATCACGGTCCCGCCCGCCCCGGCCTGGCGGGCGGTGGCCAGGGCCTCGGCCGTGAAGGGCCCGGCGCAGCGGGCGTCGGCGGCCTTGCCCCGCCGCAGGCGGACCGCCGCGATCACCGGGCGGGCCGTCGGCGTGCTGAGCGTGGCGAGGATCGGGTGCAGCGTGCGTACGCCCTTGAACCGGCCGACCTCGGCGCCCTGCTTGGCGCGTCCGTAGACGCGGCGGTGGGTGGGGTCGACGTCCACGAACGCGACTTGGTCGACGTCGGGCAGCAGCGGGGTGGTGGCGGCCAGCCGGGCAAGGAAGTTCCGGTGCACTGCAGGGAGTTGCCGGTTGCGCCCGTGGGCGAAGGCGCGCAGGAAGGTGCCCAGTGTGGAGGGCGCGCGCACCCCGCCGAACAGTCGGCTCATTGCGCCGTGCCGCAGCCAGCCGGTGTCGTCGATCGAGTCAGCCCCGGCGCACATCGCCGCGACCAGCGTCATCACTTTCGCAGCCGGGTTGGCGCCGCCGCTGTTGCCCGCGCCAGCGATCCGTAGTCGCTCGCCGGCCAGGCTGGGAAGCCCGACGCGCTCGGCCAGCCGGACCAGCGGGACAAGCCCCGCGTCCGCGATCAGGTTCGGGTCGTCGAACGCGGCGGTGAGCGCGGCGGAGCTATGGGAGGATTTCACTTACGAGGTGCCTTGCTGGTTGGGCCGGACGGAAGCGTAGAGAACTCCCATCTTCCCAGCTCAGCAGACACCTCTCTGCGTCATCCCGTCCCCACGTCAGTCACAGCCCGGTGGATTCGGGCTCAGGCTGCTACCGGTATGGGCACAGCCCACTCGATGCGAACACGCTTCTCGCCGTCGAAGCGGTAGCCCTGTCGGCCTTTCGACACCCAGATCTTGTCGATGGCGAGGGGCAGCAGTTCCCGCCGGGTCTCGGGATCGGCGTCGAGGATGAAGCGGGTCGCGTTCTCGGGCTCGCCGATGAGGAAGCCGACGTCGACGTGGGTGGCGGACAGGCCGTTGAGGCGATCACGGGCCGCCTCGAGCCGGGCTTCGGCTTCGTGGACGAGGCGCGGGAAGTGCTTGCCCATCTCGCCTGCGTACAGGCCGGCAGCGCGGTCGTCCGCGAGTTGGCGCACGGCGGCCTCGGCCATGGCGATCTGCTCGCGTGCGGCAGCGGAAGCGGCGGCGTCCTGTGGGTTGGTCAGGGCGCCCCAGCGCTGTGCGACCGCAAGCACCAGCGGGTCGTCCGGGCGTGCGTTGCCGAGCATCTCCCCCCAACTCTCGAAGATGTAGCCCTCCAGAGCCGTGATCGAGACGAGAGCGGGGGAGGGGCAGAAGAGTCCGGCTGCGTAACGTGAGCAGCGGTAGTACTGCCCACCGACCTGCATTGGGCCCAGGCAGCCCGTGCAGCCGGACAGCCCGGTGAGCGTGTGATGTGCCCGCCCAATGCGGGGTCCGCCTGTGCCGTGTCCGGCGAGCGCGGCGCGGGCCCGCATCACCAGTTCCTCGGGGAGCGGGGCGCACTCGTCTGCTATCACACGGACACGTTCTCCGGCGGCGTTTCGGTATTCGCGGGGCTGATAGCGGTTGCTGTCACCGGGGACCGGCATCCAGCCGAGGTAGACCGGGTTGCGCGCGATGGCTATGACCGCGCCGGGACGCCACGGGCCGCCCCCCGGAGATGCGATGCCTTCGTGGGTGAGTGCGCGGGCAAGTGAGCGGGCCGGGACGCACTCCGTTTCGCCGCGAGTGGTGCCGCCGGCCAGGTCGGTGATGATTCGCTCGACGATTGGCCACATCTCGCCGTGCCGCAGCTTGCGGTCCTTGCCGGCCACGAGGCCGTACGGTGCGCGGCCGGACCACCGGCCCGTCTCACGCTGGCGGGCCTTCGTGCTCTTGACGTTGTAGCTCAGTCGCTGGGAGAACTCGCGGGCCTGTTCGGCGCGGTCGATGATCCACCGGCGGTCGCGTTCGATTGAGCTGTCCAGGCCCTCGTAGTCGAAGATGACTCGGGCCTTGCCCAGGACCGGTCCGATCTCGTCAATCCCCTTGCGGGTGAAACGGTCCATGGCGAAGTTCCACAGGCAGGGCACCTCGCCGTTCATGACGGCGGCGAGTGCGTTGTCGAACTCCGGACGGACGACGTCCGACCAGGCGGACAGGTTGTCCACCCAGACCTTCCGCACCTGCAGGCCCTCGCGGGCCGCCCAGGCACGGCCAGTGGATTCCTGCGCTTCGACCGACAACAGGTCGCGCGGATCGGCGGTGCGGACGACCTTGAACTTGCGGAGATAGAGATCGACTTCCTGCACGGCAAACGGCCCTCCTCGAACCTCCCCGTCTGGGGTTGGGGGGACATGTTTGCGTGTTTTTCCGGCCGTCGCCGGGAACGAGACGCTGCGTAACGGCCTGCCCGGCGCCCTGTATTCCCTGCTCACCCACACCGACCAGTACGACCGGTTGTCCCGACGGCCCGATCTGCTCCCTTCGGCGGTGGAGGAGTTGCTTCGGTTCTGGCCGCCGGTGCTGGAGTTCCGGCGCACCGCCACTCGGGACGTGGTGTTGGCCGGGAGACCGATCCGCCGTGGAGACAAGGTGGTCGTCTATCACGCCTCCGCCAACCGGGATGAATCGGTCTTCCCTGACCCGGACCGCCTGGACATCACCCGCACGCCGAACGACCACGTCAGCTTCGGGTTCGGACCGCACTTCTGCGTGGGAGCGCGGCTCGCGAGGATCCAGATGTCGGCCTTGATCCGCCGGATCGTCGCCGACCTGCCCGGCCTGGAGCTCGCTTCGGGCACGCCACCGAAGCGACTGGTCTCCAACTTCCAGAACGGGTTGAAGGACCTGGGCATCCGCTGGCGGTAGGCAGGCGCCCTCACCGGCCGCTGTTCGGCGGCCGTGCGACTCGGCGTTGGATCACCCTCGCGGAGGGGGCGGGTTTCGATCGGGCCCGGCGAGGTGGGCGGCGGTGGGTTCGGCACGCCGGATGGCGATGACGGCGGCGTCGTCGTCGAGGCGGTGGCCGACGTGAGCGAGGAGGTCGCGGCGGATGTGGTTGACGAGTGTCTCGGGGGAGCACTTGGTCCAGTGGGCGGCGCGATCGGCGAGTGGGTAGAACTCGCCGGTGTCGTCGCGTGCCTCGGTGACCCCGTCGGTGTACAGCAGCAAGGTGTCGCCTCTTCCGAACGGGAAGTTGTCGCTCGGGTACTTGCCGTCGCCGAGGTCGTTCACGCCGAGGGGTGGAGCGGCCGGTACGGAGTCGACGGGCAGTGCGCGGCCGTCGCGCAGCAGGAGGGGCGGCGGGTGTCCGCAGTTGGTCATGTGGGCGACGGGCTCGTCGTCGGGCAGGTCGACGAGAATCGCGGTGATGAAGTGCTCGACGATGTCGCCGCTCTCCTGGGCGAAGTCGGTGAGGTAGCGCCCCACGTTGTGGTCGAGCGTGGATGCCAGGTCCGCCAGGGTGTCGTGCTGTGCGGCCATGAGACGGAAGGCGCCGACCAGCAGGGCCGACTCGCCGATGGCGGCCAGGCCCTTGCCCCGGACGTCTCCGATGACCATGCGGGTTCCGCCCGCAGTGCGGGTGGCGGTGTAGAGGTCGCCGCCGATCTGTGTCTCCTTTTCGGCGGCGAGGTACATCGTGGCGATCCGGAGCGGCCCGATCTGTTCGGGCAGCGGGCGCAGCAGGGCACGCTGGGCGGCTTCGGCGACCGACTGGGCGCGGGCGAGCTGTCCGGCCCGGTGTTCGCGGACGGCGGTGAAGATGACGATCAGGATGCACAGGACGGTCAGCGCGACGACCTGCGCGATGTGGTTGCTGGTGGTGAAGCCGCCGTGGAGGAAGGCGATGAGGACCTGAGCGGCGATGGCCAGGGCTCCGACGAGGGCGGTCGGGCGGAGGCCGGCGAACGAGGGGGTGAGGGCAGGGGCGATCACCAGGAGCGGGCCGAGGTGGATGGTGGTGGGGGAGTGGAGATCGACCACGGTGATCACCGAGATGAGGGCAAGCGGAATCAGCAGCAGCGCCCAGCTCCGTTGCCCGCGCTGCTGGTGGCGGGCCGCGCGTGCTCGGACTTCCATGTCCCCACTGTGCTCCTGGGCGGCGGCGAGCGCAGACGTGTCGACCGGTGCGTGGTGACCGACTTACCAGCCGTAGCCGCTCCGGGTCGCTTTGAGGTGCGGGAATTTCACCGGCATGCGGTACGTGCCGCATTTTCACCTGGCTGGACTCATGGTGTCACACCTCGGACATGTCCGACATGACAGTCATAGGGGCCGTCGCTACGTTCATCGCAGGTCGGTCACCCGGCCGACGTCCGTGAGGCAGAGAGACAGAGAGACAGTGACATGCGCACGCGCACATGGGTTGTGGCCGCTGCGGGAGTAGGCGCGGCGGCCCTCACAACCACCGGTATCACCTACACCCTGACCACCGGATCCACCTCGGCGCCCCCGTCTGTCCAGCGGGCGGCCCAGCCCGTCCAGCAAGCCGCCCCGGCGCCCCCGGCCGTCCAGCCGGCGGCCCAGCCCGTCGAGCAAGCCGCCCCGGCCGAGGCTGTCGAGGGCGGCGGCAGCGAAGGCGGGGAGAAGCACGAGGACCACGACCGCCGTGACGGCGGACGCGGCCACGGCCATGAGGAAGAAGAGGGAAGGATCTACTTCAACGAACGCACGTACTCCGCCTCCACCGATGGATGCATCGCCGCGGCCAGCGGACTGGGCTCCAGCAGCTTCAGTATTTTCAACGACAGCCGGAAGGTCGTCCACGTCTTCCGCGGCTTCTCCTGTGACAACGGCGCTCCGGTCGCCACCGTGGGGCCATACGGAGCCACCAATGGCGTCGTGACCCGCACCGGCCGCTGGGGCGTGTTCGGTGGCGACGGCGCCGTGGGCAGCTTTCTGGTGACCGACTACCGCGACGAGTGGTGACAGCGCCGCCCGGAGCGGAGCACGGCCGGCCCCGGCCCCGCCGAGACGACCGCGAGCGTTCAGAAGACCGCGAGCGGATTGACCGGGGAGCCGGTGCCGCGGGGGATGTTCAGGGGCGCGGCGACGAAGAGGAACTCCCATCGTGAGGTGCGCGCGCACGCCTCGGCCAGTGGTTCCAGGTCCAGGTTGTCGATCAGCGGCAGGCCCAGGGCGGTGATGGCCAGCACGTGGACCGGCGAGTGGACGCCGTCGACGGGGCTCGGGCGCGCATCGCTGTCGCCGTCGCTGCCCAGTGCCGAGGCCTGCGACTCGCTCGGCACGCGCATCGCGCCGGGATGCAGTCCCGCGCTGAGGTCGTCAGGATCCCACGCGCCCAGCCGCCGCCGTCGGGCGAGGTGGCCCGTGCGGACCAGGAGGATGTCCTGGGGGCGGAGCGGGCTGCCCTGTTCCTCGGCGCAGACCAGCAACTCCGGGCCGCCGATCGGCTCTCCCGGCTCCAGCCAGGCACGGCCACGCAGGCGCGGCACGTCCAGCAGGACTCCTCGTCCCACCAGCCCGGGCAGCAGGTCGGTCACCGCGCCGTAGGCGGCACCCTGCGAGGAGAACACCTCCCGCGCCCGCACTCCCGCGAAGAGCAGTCCGCCGTACGCGATGTGGCAGAGCGCGTCCAGGTGCGTCTGTGCCTTGCCGTGGTAGTCGGAGGCGATGAAGTCCCGGTGCACGGTCGGCTCGGGGGCGGTGACGTCCGCCAGTTCGGTCATCTGGTGCAGTGCCGGCCTGCGGTTGTCGGGCCCCGGCACGCTGTCCCACGGCCGCCCCATGGCGACGACCTCACCCGTGCGTACGAGGCCGGCGGCTGCCACCCGTCGCCTCCCTTCGACCGGCCCGGGGAGACGGTCGCGGCGCAGCTGCCGGAAAAGCGCGTCGAACTCGTCGCGGGTCATCGCCGGCCCGTTGGCACTGGTCATGGCACTCCTCAACCCGTCCCCCGCTCTGCCGATGATGCGGTGATGGCCGCAATACCGCCACCGTGCTCGGGGAGTGTGCGCGATCCGGTAGCAAACACCGCAAAACGGGCAAAGTCCTAATATTGCATCGAAGGGTGCAGGTCTGCGGAAATGCGAGCGCTGTGGCGGTCATGACGGCTTCGGATGAGGCGGGGATCGGCCCCGTACGGGCCCGCGAGCGGTTCATGCTCGGTGAACCGGTCGAGGGCGGCGTGCGGAATCTGATCCTGGACTCCTGGCAGCGCTGCCAGTCGATGGGGATCTCCCCGGACGGGTCCGAGCTCCCGTACCGCCCGGACATCGACCTGGACGGCCGGCTGGTCCGCGCGGCCAGGCCCGTGCTGGACCGGCTGGCATCCAGGTTCGCCGGCAGCCGGATGAACGTGGCCCTGGCCGACGCGGACGGGGCGGTGCTGGAGCGCCGTTTCGGCGAAGCGTCCATGGTCAGGCAGCTGCCCGCGATCCAGAGCGTCCCGGGCTTCGTGTTCGCCGAGCAGTACGGCGGGACCAACGGCATCGGGCTGGCGCTCACGGAACGGCGGCTCATCCAGGTCTCCGGCGCCGAGCACTTCGCCGAGCGCGGCCAGTCGAACGCCTGCACGGCGATTCCCGTCCGCGACCCCCTCAGCGGACGGATCGAGGGTGTCCTCTGCTTCGCCTATCCGCCCGCCTACGCGGACCCGCAGATGGAGGACCTGATCCGCAAGGCCGCCACCGCCATCGAGCGGCGCCTGCTGGCGCAGAGCTCGGCGCGAGAGCGCACCCTGCTGCGCGCGTACCTCGACTCCAGGCGCCGCGCCGAGACCGGCCAGGCGGCCGGGGAAGGGCGCCTGGCCGGTCTGGACGAGCTGCCCCGAAGCGGGCTGGACCGGCACGACCAGACACTGCTCGAACAGACGGCCACCGAGCTGATCTCCTCGGCCCGTCGCACCGCGGTCGAGGTAACCCTCTCCCAGGGCCGGCGGGCCACCCTGCTGAGCCGTCCGGTGGTCAGCCCGTCCGGGGTGGAGGGCTTCGTCATCGAGGCGGTCCTGTACGGCGACTCGCTGCCCCGGCTCGTCACCCCCGACCAGGCCGGTCCGTCGGTCGGCCTCCCGGAGCCCGCCACGACCACCGCCGTCCCACCGCTCTCCGCGGCGGCGACGGATCACGGGGCCGAGGCGCTGTCCGCCCCCGCGCGCGGCGCAGCCACCAGGCTGCTGCTGCTGGGCGAGCCGGGCGTGGGACAGTACGCCGTCGCGGCCCGCCGCCGCCTGGAGCTGCTGTCCGAGGCCAGCACCCGCATCGGCACCACCCTGAACGTGACCCGCACCGCCTGGGAACTCGCCGAGATGGCCGTCCCGCGGCTGGCCGACTACGTCACCATCGACCTGCCCGAGACCGTCCTGCGGGGTGAGGAGCCCACCGACCCCGGCAGCGAGCTGCACCGCACGGTGGTCCACGGCATCCGCGCCGACTGCCCCTTCTACCCGGTCGGCGAACGGGTCGACCTCAGCCCCACCACGCCCCATCGCCGCTGCCTGGCCAGCGGGCAGGCGGTGCTGGAACCCGATCTGCGCAGGGCCACCGGCTGGATCTCGCAGGACCCCGGGGCGGCCGAGCGCCTCCTCGCGCACCACGTCCACTCCCTCATCACCGTCCCGCTGCTGGCCCGCGGCGTCGTGCTGGGCATCGCCGGCTTCTACCGCGCCCGGAACCCCGCCCCCTACGGGGACGACGACCGCTCGCTGGCCCAGGAGCTGGCCACCCGCGCCGCCATCTGCATCGACAACGCCCGCCGCTACACCCGCGAACACGCCATGGTCCTGGCCCTGCAGCACAGCCTGCTCCCGCGCAGCCTGCCCGAGCAGAGCGCCATCGAGGTCGCCCACCGCTATCTGCCCGCCGAGTCCGGGGTGCGCGGGGACTGGTTCGACGTCATCCCCCTGTCCGGCGCCCGGGTCGCCCTGGTCGTCGGCGATGTCGTCGGCCGCGGACTGCACGCCGCCGCCACCATGGGCCGCCTGCGCACCGCCGTGCACAACTTCGCCGAACTGGACCTCGCGCCCGACGAGCTCCTCACCCACCTGGACAACCTCGTGGGGCGCCTGGACCGGGACGAGGACGGCGTGGAGCCCGCCACCGGCAACGACGGCATCATCGGCGCGTCCTGCCTGTACGCCGTCTACGACCCGACCTCGCAGCGCTGCACCCTGGCCCGCGCCGGTCACCCGCCACCCGCGGTGGTCCACCCGGACGGCACGGTCACCGTCCCCGACCTCCCCGCCGGGCCCCCGCTCGGCCTGGGCGGCCTGCCGTTCGAAACCGCCGAGCTGCACCTGCCCGAAGGCAGCCAGCTGGTCCTCTACTCCGACGGACTCCTCGAAGACCACCGCCGTGACCCCGACGCGGCCCTCGACCGCCTGCGCACCGCCCTGGCGCAAGCGAACCGCTCACCCGAGGACACCTGTCGCACGGTCGTGGACGCCGTGGTACCCGAGCACCCGGCCGACGACGTCACGCTGCTCGTCGCCCGCACCCACGCCCTCGACCCCGGCCGGATCGCCACCTGGGACCTGCCCGCCGACCCGGCCCGCGTCGGCGACATCCGCGCCGCCGCCGCCCGCCGCCTGAGCGACTGGGGGCTGGAGGAGGTCGCCTTCGTCACCGAACTGCTGCTCAGCGAGCTGGTCACCAACGCCATCCGGTACGGCACCGAGCCCATCCGGATCCGTCTGATCCACGACCGCGCCCTGATCTGCGAGGTCTCCGACGGCAGCAGCACCGCCCCCCACCTGCGCCACGCGGCCACCACCGACGAGGGCGGCCGCGGCCTGTTCCTCGTCGCCCAGCTCACCCAGGCCTGGGGCACCCGCTACACGGCCAGGGGCAAGGTCATCTGGGCCGAATGCGCCCTGGAGGCGTCCGACGGCGTCCCCGACCTCTTCGAGAGCCACTTCTTCGAGAACCAGTTCGCCGACATTCCCGAGATCGAATGACCAGCCCTCCGGACGTCAACGGCCACCGTGGCGTGTCACCACCACGGCGGCCGGGCTCAGCTGGTAGGAACGGTGGTCCATGCACGACACCCCCGACCCCCCGGCGGGCCCACCCGCGCGCTGCGGCCCACTCGTTCGCATCCGCGGTCTCGGCAAGCGGTTCGGCGGCACTCCCGCGCTGGCCGGGATCGACCTCGACATCCATCGCGGCAGCGTCCTGGCCCTGCTCGGTCCGAACGGCGCCGGCAAGTCCACCCTCATCCGGACGCTCGCCGGGATCCACCACGCGGACCAGGGCGAGGTGACGGTGGCCGGGCACCCGCTCGGCACCGAGGCCGCCGCCCGCCGCATGGCCTTCATCCACCAGGACCTCGGTCTCGTCGAGTGGATGACGGTCGCCGAGAACATCGCCCTGGTCGCCGGCTACCCGCGCCGTCACGGCCTGGTCTCCTGGCGGCGGACCCGGGAGCGCTGCGCCGACGCCCTCGCCCTGATCGCCGGGCACCTCGACGCCGACGCGCGAATCGCCGACCTCGCCCCCGCCGAGCGCTCGCTGGTCGCCATCGCCCGCGCGCTGGCGACGCGGGCGGAGCTCCTCGTCCTGGACGAGCCGACCGCCAGCCTCCCCGCCGCGGACTGCGCCCGGCTCTTCGCCGTCCTGCGCACCCTGCGCGACCGAGGGCACGGCATCGTCTACGTCACCCACCGGCTCGACGAGGTCTACCGGGTCGCCGACACCTTCGCCGTCCTGCGCGACGGCCGTCTGATCAGCTCCGGTCCGCTCGCCGGCCAAAGCCGCCGGCGCCTGGTCCACGACATCGTGGGCCGCGAACCGGTCGGCCACCGGGCCGCCCCGGTCGCCTCCGTCGAGGGCCCGGTGGTGCTGAGCCTCGACGCGGTGCGGACCACGAACGCCGGGCCGGTCAGCCTCAGGCTGCGCGCCGGCGAGATCCTCGGCATGGTGGGCCTCACCGGCGCCGGCCACCTCGACCTGGGCCGCGCCCTCGCCGGATCCCGTCCGATCCTCGGCGGGCGGGCCCTGCTCGACGGCCGACCGTACACCCCGCACACGGTGGCCGGTGCCGTCGACTCCGGCGTCGGCCTGGTCACCGGCAACCGTCTGGAGGAGGGCTGCGCCGAGGAGCTGACGGTCCGTGAGAACTTTCTGGCGAACCCCCGGGCGGGCGGCCGGTCGGCAGTGCACTGGATCAGCCCCCGGCGCGAGCGGGCCCAGGCCGCCGCCCTGATCGAGCGGTTCGCGGTGCACCCCCGCGACAGCGAGGCGCCGATCGCCACACTGTCCGGCGGGAACCAGCAGAAGATCATGGTCGGCCGGTGGCTCCGGGTGCACCGGCGGCTGTTGATCCTCGAAGAGCCGACCGCCGGCGTCGACGTCGGTGCCAAGGCCGAGCTCTACCGCCTGCTCTACCAGGCGCTTGCCGACGGCCTCGCGGTCCTGCTCGTCTCCACCGACTTCGAGGAGGTCGCCACCGTGTGCCACCGTGCCCTGGTGTTCGTCCGCGGGACGGTGACCGCCGAGCTGACCGGTGCGGCTCTCACCGTCAGCGAACTCACCTCAGCCGCCTCGGCCATGCCTGCCGTCACCGACGGTGACGGCACCGGGCGTGCGACAGGCCGATGACCGTGCCCTCCTTCCGCCGATCCCCGCACGGCCGCCGGCACGGACACCTGATCGGCAGCTACGGCCTGCCGGCCCTCGCCGCTCTGCTGTTCCTGGTCTTCTCCGTCGCGCTGCCGAACACCTTCCCCACCCTCGACAACGTCTCCTCGATCCTGTCCAACCAGTCGATCCCCGCCATCCTCGCACTCGGTGCGACGATCCCCGTCGCCACCGGCAAATTCGACCTGTCCATCGGCTACGGCCTCGGCCTCGCGCACGTCGCGGTGCTGCGGCTCATCGTCGACGGCGGCTGGCCCTGGCCGCTCGCCTGCCTGGCCGTGGTCCTGGGCGGAGCGGCCTTCGGGGCCCTCAACGGCGTCATCGTCGAGTTCGGGCGGATCGACTCCTTCATCGCCACGCTCGGCACCGGCAGCATCCTGTACGCCTTCACCGGCTGGATCACGGGCGGCGCCCGGGTCCTCCCCGGCACAGGCGGTCTGCCGGTCGCCTTCACCGACCTCTACGACTCCACGTTCCTCGGACTGCCGGTGTCCGCCTCCTACGTGCTCGCGCTCGCGGCCGTCCTGTGGCTGCTGCAGGAGCGGCTGCCGCTCGGCCGGTACCTGTACGTCATCGGCTCCAACCCGCGCGCCGCCGAACTCGTCGGAATCCCCACCCGCCGCTACAGCGTCTACGCCTTCGCCGGATCGGGCCTGGTCGTCGGTTTCGCGGGGGTCCTGCTCGCCGCGCAGCAGCAGATCGGCAACCCCAGCGTCGGCCTGGAGTACCTGTTGCCCGCGTTCGTCGGCGCGCTGCTCGGCTCCACCGCCGTCAAACCCGGACGCGCCAACAGCCTGGGCACCGTGGTCGCCGTCGCCGTCCTCGCCATCGGCCTGGCCGGCATCGGGCAACTCGGCGCCGACTTCTGGGCCGTGCCGCTGTTCAACGGTGCGACACTGCTCCTCGCCGTCGGCCTGGCCGGCTACTCCGCACGCCGCCGGCTGCGCGCCGGTGGCGCAGAGACCCGCGGTTCGCTCACGCCGCCGTCGACGGACGTGGCCTCCTCCCGGGACACGCCGTGAAGCGCGGTGCCGCGACCGTGCTGGCGGCAGTCGTGCTGGCAATGGCGGGCACCGCCCTGGACGGCTGCGAGCGCGGCGTGTCGACCGGGACCGGGGCCCCCGTCGCAGGGCCGTCGAGGGCCGGCTGCCCGGCCACCCTCGCCAGGGCGAAGGCGGACGTCCAGCAGGCCGAGCAGGCCGACACCCCCTGGAACGGCCCCACCAGCGGCCCGAGCGCGGTTCCCGGCAGGACCATCGTCTACGTCGCCCAGACCATGACCAACCCCGGCGTGGCGGGCGTCGCCAGGGGCGTCATCGAAGCCGCGACAGTCATCGGCTGGAGCGTGCGGGTGATCGACGGACAGGGCACGCCCGCCGGCATCCAGGCGGCGCTCGGCCAGGCGGTGAACCTCCGACCCTCGGGCATCGTCATCGGTGGCTTCGACCCGGGCCTGACCTCGCAACAGGTCGCGCAGGCCGGCACGGCACACATCCCGCTCATCGGCTGGCACGCGGTCGAGGCCCCCGGGCCGAGCACGAACCCCCCGCTCTTCAGCAACATCACCACCAGCGTCGGGGACGTCGCGCGGCTCAGCGCGGACTGGGTCATCGCGGAGTCCGACGGCAACGCCGGAGTCGTCGTCTTCACCGACGACTCGATCCCGTTCGCCAAGAACAAGTCCCAACTGATCAAGGGCGGACTCGCCACCTGCCCCGGCGTGAGCCTTCTGGCGTCCGCGAACATCCCCATCCCGGACGCGACCGTCCGCACCCCCCAGGAGGTCTCCGCCCTCCTCGCCCGCTTCCAGGGCCAGTGGACGCACTCCGTCGCCATCAACGACCTGTACTTCGCCGACGCCGCGCCCGCCCTGCGCGCGGCCGGCAGGCCCGGCAACGGCACCCCGTACAACATCGGCGCGGGCGACGGCGACCCCTCGGCCTTCCAGCGCATCGACAGCAGACAGTTCCAGGCCGCCACCATCCCCGAGCCCCTCACCGCGCAGGGCTGGCAGATCGTCGACGAGTTCAACCGCGCCTTCTCCCACCAGCCCGCCAGCGGCTACGTCGCCCCGGTCCACATCACCACGGCCGCCAACAGCGGCGGAGCAACCTCCTGGGACCCACCGGGCTACCGCCAGGCGTACCGGACGATCTGGGGCAGGTAGCGAGCGAGGGCGGTGCCGACGGAGCCCACGTGACCAGTGCGCGCCGGCGCCGCCGTCCCGTGCTGTCGCCGCCGCGGAGCCCGCCCTTCAACTCGCCCCGGGCGGGCCCGGTGTGTGGGCCGGCTCCTTCCCGTCGGGGAGCCGTTGCGCGATGAGCACGGCGATGTCGTCGTCGAGGGCGGCGTCGCTGTACGCGATCAGGTCCCGGTGCAGGCTGTTCAGAAGCTCGCGTGGCGGCAGGGCGGTCCAGTCGCGGACACGCTGGGTGAGCGGGTAGAAGGTTCCGGTGTGGTCGCGGGTCTCGGTCACGCCGTCGGTGTACAGCAGCAGTTGGTCGCCCGGACGGAAGGGCTCCACGTCGACGTGGTAGTCGCCGCCGAGCAGCACACCGAGGTTGAGGGGCGGTGACGGATCACGCGGGGCCAGTTCGCTGACCCGGCCCTGGTCGATGAGCAGGGGCGGGGGGTGGCCGCAGTTGACGATGCGGACCACGGGCTCGTCCTCCGGAATCTCGGCGAGCACAGTGGTGATGAAGCGTTCCTCGCTGCCGGGGAGCTGGGCGGCTCGGCGGCTCATGCTCCTCTCCAGTCTGCGCGCTATCGCGGGCAGATCGGGCTCGTCGTACGCGGCCTCGCGGAAGGCGGCCAGCATCGCCGCGGCCGTCTCCACCGCGAGCAGGCCCTTGCCCCGGACGTCGCCGATCAGCAGGCGCACACCGTGCGCGGTGCTCATCGCCTCGAAGAGGTCGCCGCCGATCCGGGCCTCCGCAGCCGCCGACAGGTACAGGGTTTCGATGCTGATGCGGCCCAGGAGGTGGGGGACCGGACGCAGCAGCACGCGCTGCGCCGTCTCGGCCACCGAGCGCACGGTGGCCAGGGTGCGTTCCCGGCGCGTTCGGTGGGCGGCCAGAAGGGCGCCCAGCACCCCGACCAGTGCCGTGGAGAAGTAGGTGGCCACGTAGTGGCGGTCCCACAGATAGCCCACGGCGCGGTCCGCACAGCACGGAGTGCCCGCCAGGACGCCTTCGAAGATCACGGCGAAGACCGTGATGGCGGCGACGAAGGCGGGACCGTGGGCGTAGGCGGCGACGACGGGCAGGGCGATGAGCAGAAAGCTCACCGGCCACTGCACGGGAGTGATCGGTTCCAGCGCGAGGATGACCGCGACATAAATGGCCGGCAGCCAGCGTATCCATGCCGGCGGGGCGGGCGCCCGGGGCTCCGTCCCGCCCGGCTCCGTCGCACGGTGCCGGTCGGCCCCGCCGCGGCCCGGGAGCTTCACCGCGCGCTCCGGTGGCGGTGCGCCCGGTCGAACGGGAAGCCACGGCGAACCGGCCGGGCGCGGGCGGCCGAGGCGGACCGCCGCGGTCCCACGAACGGCTGGTCCGTCAGCATGCCGGAGAGCATCCGCCCGGACGGCTGCGGGGGTCCGGCAGCCGCGGAGGCCGCCGCGACGTGCAGCGGTGTGACCCCGAACTCCCGGTGGCGGGCGTCATCCGGTTCGTGATCCGCCTGTACCCACATACAACAATCATCACGGCATACCAGCCACTGCCGCCCGCCGACGGAGTCGTGCACGCGACCGCGTGGCGCGGCACCCCCGACACGTGGCGGCCGCGACCGAGGGAGTGGCACCACGCCCCCGCGCGACCCCGACCGGCCCTGCCGGGGACGGTGATCTGCCCGCGGTCCACGCTCGCAGGACATCGGACATCCAGGTTCACCTCGGAGGTCGACGAGCGCCCTGCGGGGCCGCGCACGGCGGACCCGCAGGGCCGCGAAGGAGGAAGCGGAGGGCTCAGCCCGTCAGTCGCGCGTAGTGTCGCCGGGTGCGTTCGGCAGCCCCGGAGGGTGCGGCGGCCATCAGGTCGGCCACCGTCTGCCCGGAGAGCTCGCGCCGCCAGGCCAGTTCGGCCCTGCGCATCGCGGTGGCCACCCCGCACGGGCGCCGGAAGTCGTCGCCGGCGGCGGCCGCCCCCTCCGTGCGCTGCCGGATCTCGGAGCAGCGGAAGAGGTCGTCAGGGCCCTCGATGGCCGCGACCACGTCCATCAGGGTGATCCGCTCCGGCGGGCGGCCCAGCCGGAAGCCGCCCCGGGCGCCGGGGGCGGAGCTGAGGATGCCGGCCCGGACGAGCGCCTGTAGGCGCTTGGTCAGGTAGGCGGGCGGGAGATCGAACCAGGCCGCCAGCCGTGCGGTCGGCACCGGTCGGCCGTCGTCCAGCCAGGCCAGCGTGAGGCAGCAGTGCAGGCCCCACTCGACTCCCTCGCCCATGCGCATAACCGGGACACTACACGTCCAGGTTTCCGCGCGGAAGGTCCACGGGCCGACCGCCGGAGCGATCAGCCCGTGCAGTCCGGGCACAGCCCCCGGTAGGTGACCTCCGCCTGCGACACGGCGAACCCGAAGCGCTGCTCGGCCGGGAGGTCGGCCAGCGGGTTGCCCTGCGGGTGGACGTCGCGAATGGCGCCGCAGCCGGTGCAGATCAGGTGCTGGTGCGGGCGGTGCGCATTCGGGTCGTAACGCTTGGCGCGCCCGTCGGTGGACACCTCGACCACCTCGCCCAGGGTGACCAGTTCGCCGAGGGTGTTGTAGACCGTCGCCCGGGAGATCTCCGGAAGGCGCTCCGCCGCCCGGGCGTGCACCTCGTCGGCGGTCAGGTGCACGTGCTCGCCGTCCAGGACCTCGGCCACGACACGCCGCTGGGACGTGAGGCGCCAGCCGCGCCCGCGCAGCCGCTCCAGCAGGTCACTCATATCGGTTCACCTATTCAGGTCAAGGGGAGGATCGGAGTTTACCAATTCACCTCCGGCGTCCTCCGGATCCCGATCGGATATGTCCTTGGTGTCTTTCTTGACTTGGATTCCGTCCATCGTAGGATCGGCTCCGGCGCTAGCCTGGGTAGCAGCAGCACGTGACTCCCGTCGCTGCCGTACACAGTGACGGGCAATGGCAACACGTGGCGCGCTAGGACCAGACAGCAGCAGTAGGTGCCGTAGGTAGCAGAGAAGACACCGTGATCCGCCTTGTGAGGGAAGGATTCCCATGTCTGACATCCACGATGCAACCGGCGTAGAGGCGAAGGCGGAGGGCTGCCCGGTGAACCACGGGCGCGCGCCGCACCCCACCCAGGGCGGCGGAAACCGCCAGTGGTGGCCGGAACGGCTCAATCTGAAGATCCTTGCGAAGAACCCGGCCGTCGCCAATCCGCTCGGTGCGGACTTCGACTACGCCGAGGCCTTCGAGACCCTCGACCTCCCGGCCGTCAAGCGGGACATCCAGGAGGTCCTCTCGACCTCGAAGGAATGGTGGCCGGCCGACTTCGGCTACTACGGCCCCTTCATCATCCGGATGGCCTGGCACAGCGCCGGCACCTACCGGATCAGCGACGGCCGCGGCGGCGCCGGCGGTGGCCAGCAGCGCTTCGCCCCGCTGAACAGCTGGCCCGACAACGCCAGCCTGGACAAGGCCCGCCGTCTGCTGTGGCCGGTGAAGAAGAAGTACGGGCGCGCCCTGTCCTGGGCCGACCTGATCATCCTGTCCGGCAACGTGGCCCTGGAGGGCATGGGCTTCCGGACCTTCGGCTTCGGCGGCGGCCGGGTCGACGAATGGGAGCCCGACGAGGACGTCTACTGGGGCCCCGAGACCACCTGGCTCGGCGACGAGCGCTACACCGGCGACCGCGAGCTGGAGAACCCGCTGGCCGCCGTCCAGATGGGCCTGATCTACGTCAACCCCGAAGGCCCCAACGGCAACCCGGACCCGATCGCCGCCGCCCGCGACATCCGCGAGACCTTCTACCGGATGGCGATGAACGACGAGGAGACCGTCGCGCTGATCGCCGGCGGCCACACCTTCGGCAAGACCCACGGCGCCGGCCCGGCCGACAACGTCGGCCCGGCCCCCGAGGACGCCCCGATCGAACAGCAGGGCCTCGGCTGGAAGAGCGCCTTCGGCACCGGCGTCGGCGGCGACGCGATCACCAGCGGTCTGGAGGGCACCTGGACGCCCACCCCGATCACCTGGGACAACAGCTTCTTCGAGACGCTGTTCGGCTACGAGTGGGAGCTCACCAAGAGCCCGGCCGGCGCGTGGCAGTACAAGCCCAAGGACGGCGCCGGCGAGGGCACCGTGCCGGACGCGCACGACGCGGGCAAGCGGCACGTGCCGATCATGCTCACCACCGACCTGTCGCTGCGCTTCGACCCGGTCTACGAGCCGATCTCCCGGCGGTTCCTGGAGAACCCGGAGGAGTTCGCCGACGCCTTCGCCCGCGCCTGGTACAAGCTGACCCACCGCGACATGGGCCCGGTGGTCCGCTACCTCGGCCCCGAGGTCCCCAGCGAGCACCTGCTCTGGCAGGACCCGCTGCCGGAGGCCACGTACCAGCAGATCGGCGCGGCCGACGTCGCCGACCTCAAGCGGCGGATCGCCGCCACCGGCGTGCCGGTGTCCGAGCTGGTCTCCACCGCCTGGGCGGCCGCCTCCTCCTACCGCTCCAGCGACAAGCGCGGCGGCGCCAACGGCGGCCGCATCCGGCTCCAGCCGCAGGCCGGCTGGGAGGTCAACGAGCCCGACCGGCTGGCCTCCGTGCTGCGCGCCCTGGAAGGCGTGCAGCAGGAGTTCAACGCACAGGCGGGCGACAAGCAGGTCTCGATCGCGGACCTGGTGGTGCTGGCCGGCGGCGTCGGCATCGAGCAGGCCGCCAAGGCGGCCGGGGTGGCCGTCGAGGTGCCGTTCGCGCCCGGCCGGGTGGACGCGCCGCAGGAGCTGACCGACACCGAGTCCTTCGCCGCGATGGAGCCCAAGGCGGACGGCTTCCGCAACTGGGTCGGCAAGGGCAACCGGCTGCCGGCCGAGTACCTGCTGCTCGACAAGGCCAACCTGCTGGGCCTCAGCGCGCCCGAACTGACCGTGCTGGTCGGCGGCCTGCGCGTGCTGGGCACCAACTACGGCGGGTCCACGCACGGGGTGCTCACCGGGACCCCGGGCGTGCTGACGAACGACTACTTCGTCAACCTGCTGGACCTGGACACCAGTTGGAAGGCCACCTCGGAGGACGCGCACACCTTCGAGGGCCGGGACGACTCGGGCCGGGCCCGGTGGACCGGCACCCGCGCCGACCTGGTCTTCGGCTCGAACGCCGAACTGCGGGCCGTCGCCGAGGTGTACGCGAGCGACGACGCCAAGGAGAGGTTCGTCGAGGACTTCGTCGCGGCCTGGGTCAAGGTCATGAACGCGGACCGCTTCGACCTCGTCTGATCCGTACCCGCGGATGACGCGGCGGGAGCCCGGGGCCTGCCCCAGGGC